>DUCH01000145.1 GCA_012959865.1 Myxococcales bacterium
CCCCAAGGAGAACCTGCTCGGTCCCCGAGGCGGCGGGTTCAAGATTGCCCAGCAACGCCTGGGGCCCGGGCGGATCTTTCACTGCATGCGCTGGCTTGGCCAGGCCCAACGTGCCTTCGACCTACTGTGCGAGCGCGCGAACGACCGCGTGGCTTTCGGAAAACCACTGAGCCAGCACCAGCAAATTCAAAAATTTGTTTTCGACAGCGCGGCCGAGATTCAGCAATCGCGCATGCTCACCCTGCACGCCGCCCACAAGATCGACCAGGGCGACGAAGCCCGGGTCGAGATCGGACTCATCAAGGTGGTGGGCGCCGCCATGCTGCACAATGTCATCGACCGGGCGATCCAGGTGCACGGCGCCATGGGGGTCACCGAGGACACCCCCCTCGAGCGTATGTATCGCCAGGCGCGTTTCGCCCGGATCTACGACGGGCCCGACGAGGTGCACGTGACCACCACGGCCAGGCGCATCCTCGGTGCCTACCGGACCGGCGACGGCTGGGATTTCGGATTGCGTTAAACCCGGGGCCAGGTCTCTTTTTCAGGGCTCTTTTCCAGGACCCTTTCCACGAGTTTGCCTCGACCGTCGGCCTCAGCCCGAAGTTCCGGGGCGCACCTCGATGCGCACCCCCGCCACCTCCACGGTCGAGCCCGAAATCGCGAGGCCGAGGTCGGCCGCACGCGCCACCAGCGCGGCCGGATCGGCGTGATTCAGGGCGAACTCGCAAAAGGTCGCGTCGTCCACGGGCGCCGAACGGAAACGCAATTCGCCACCCAGGAGTTGGATCTCCGGCGAAGTTTCGCCCTGACACGGCCGGTCCAGAACCGCCGACCAACGCATCGCCACGGCCACGGGCTCCCCGGTCTCGATCACGGCCCCTGCCAGACCCAGGACGCCGTTGTCTCGAAGGTGGCCGCGCCAATCCGGCCCCGCCCAATCCCAGCGACGACCCGGGCCCGGATCCCCCTCATTCTCCTCCATGGAGTCCAGGGACACGATGGCCCCGGGCACGCTGCGCGGATGAAAATGCGTGGCGTGAATGCCCTTTTCATCGGTCTGCCAGACTGCCTGAGCGCCCTGGGCCAGGGCATGCTCGCGCGCGCCAAGGCCGTCCTCGCATTGCATAATGAGCATGTAGCCGCCCTCCCCTCGGCGCGCGAGATGCCGGGAGGCCGCGGTGTCCTCGCGCACCGGAGCAACCACTTCGAGAAAATCCGTGCCCACGGGCAGGAGCGCGTTCTCCAGACCGAAAAAAGAAATCCCAGGGTCGCGGTAACAGATCTCGGCGTCGAGCCAACTGGCCAGGGCTTCGATGGCGGGCTCGAGTTTCTCGGCAACCAGACAGACCTGACGCAATCGCATGGGGGGCTCCTTCGCAGGGTTTTGCGCAACGATACCACCGAGGCCCTCGGGTTGCGGCCTGGGCATGCAAAGGGCTGGTACTGACATGAGAAGCGCTGCTATTGACATGAATTGTGCCAATTCGTGATACTCGGACATTCGGCCCGACCCCGCGACGCGGCCCGGGCCGCCATCGGGTCCTGGGACGAAGCCCAATCAGGAAGGACAAATCTTTGACAGAAGGCGACCGGATTTTTGGTGCGGAGCTCTCGCCCTACTCGGTGAAAGTACGTTCCTACTACCGCTACAAGAATCTTCCGCACCGCTGGATCGTGCGGAATTCGACCACAATGGCGGATTATCAGAAACACGCGAAGATCGCCATCATTCCCTTGGTGGTCAGCCCCGACGACCGGGCCATGCAGGACTCCACGCCGATCCTCGAAGCCCTGGAAGCGGCGAACCCCGAACCGAGCATTCACCCGTCGGATCCCGTCGCCGCTTTCGTCTCGGCCCTGCTCGAAGAATTCGGAGACGAGTGGGGGAACAAGTGGATGTTCCATCTGCGCTGGGCGCGGGATGTCGATCAAATCGCCACTGCGGGCCGCATCGCGGCGACCATGCTGGCCGGAGCCGAAGAAGAACAGGTCGCCGCAATGGCGGCGCAGATCCGCGAGCGCATGGTGGGACGAACCTGGTTCGTCGGCTCCAACGCCCAGACCGGACCGCAAATCGAACAATCCTTCCGCGACGGCCTGACCGGGCTCAACGCTCACTTGGCCAGCCGTCCCTACCTGTTTGGCGGGCGACCGGCGTTCGGCGATTTCGGCCTCTGGGGTCAGGTCTACAACGCTTGGACCGATCCCACGGGCAGCTCCCTGGTGGAGGCCGCACCCCATGTCCTCGACTGGGTTCACCGCATGACCTGGCCGTCGGCCCAGGGCGACTTCGAAACCTGGTCGGCCCTGGAGCCCACCCTCTTGCCCTTCCTCGAAGACCAGGTGGGCGGGCTCTTCATGCCCTGGACCCTGGCCAACGAGCGCGCAGTGGCCGAAGGAAGCGATGAGTTCAGCGTGGAACTCGCCGGCCAGACGTGGACCCAAAAGCCGCAGAAATACCACGCCAAATCCCTTGCGGCGCTGCGCGAGAGATACGCCGCCGGCGAGGCGGCGGTCCTCGACCCGGTTCTCGAGCGCGCGGGCTGCCTAGCCGGGCTGAAAGGCTGATTGCGATTCCCTTCTCCCGACGTCCCTAGTTCGCCGACCCGTCCCCCGCCGACTCGCCAAGAGCGGCCGAAAGGAAGCCCCTTGATCGATCTCTATACATCGCCCACCCCCAACGGTTGGAAGGCCTCGGTGACCCTCGAAGAGCTCGAGCTTCCCTACGAGACTCACCCCATCGACCTCTCGAAGAACGTCCAGAAAGAGGAGTGGTTCCTGAAGCTCAACCCCAACGGGCGTATCCCGGTGATCGTCGACCGGGAAAACGACAACTTCGCGGTTTTCGAGACCGGCGCCATCATGGTCTACCTGGCCGAGAAGACCGGGAAGCTGATGCCCGCAGACGCCAAGGGGCGCTCCCTCGTCACGCAATGGCTGATGTTCCAGATGGGAGGGATTGGCCCGATGATGGGGCAAGCCAACGTCTTCTTCCGGTATTTTCCCGAGAAGCTTCAGTCCGCCATCGACCGCTACCAAAACGAATCACGCCGGCTCTTCGAGGTGCTCGACCGGCGGCTCGGCGAGAGCGAGTGGCTCGCCGACGACTTCTCGATCGCCGACATCGCGAATTGGTGCTGGGTGCGGACCTACAAGTGGTCGGGCGTTCCCGTCGAGGGACTCCCCCATATGCGGCGCTGGCTCGACGCCATGAAGGAGAGACCGGCCTGCCGCAAGGGGATCGAGGTACCCTTCCGCCTGCCCAACATGGCCGACGATAAAGAAGCCGCGAAGAAATTCGCCGAAAACGCCCAGAAATCGCTTCAGACCTGAACAAGGCTCGACAAACATTCCAACCAAGGGAGAACACGCATGAAGCTCGGAATTGGCGCCGTGGGATTCGGACCCAAGGCCACCATCAACCTCGACCTGATCAAGCGCGCCGAAGAGCTTGGCTTCGACTCGGCCTGGACCGCCGAAGCCTACGGGAACGACGCGGTCACCACCGCCACCTGGGTACTGGCCAACACGACCACCCTCAAGGTGGGCACCTCCATCATGCAGATGCCCGCGCGCCAACCCGCCATGGCGGCCATGACCGCCATGACCCTCGACCACCTCTCGGGCGGCCGCTTCATCCTGGGCCTCGGGCCCTCGGGGCCCCAGGTGGTGGAGGGCTGGTACGGCGTCCCCTACGGCAAGCCCCTGACTCGGACCCGGGAATACATCGAGATCATTCGCGCGATCTGGGCCCGGGAAAAACCCCTCCACCACCAGGGAGAGCACTACAGCATTCCCCTTGCGGGCGAGCAGGCCTCGGGTCTGGGCAAGCCGCTCAAGAGCATCCTTCATGGCAACCCCGACATCCCGATCTACACCGCCTCCATCAGCCCCAACGGGATGCGCTGCGCGGGTGAGGTCGCCGATGGCGTCTTCCCCATGATGCTCGACCCCGAGAAGGTGGACTCGGTCTACCTCCGCTACATCGAAGAGGGCTTCAAGGCCGCCGGAGGGGGCAAGAGCCTGGATAATTTCGCCATCGTACCCGGGGTCACCGTCATCATCAGCGACGACCTCGAGAAGGTTCGAATGCCCGTGAAGGGCAACCTAGCTCTGTATATCGGCGGCATGGGGGCACGCAACAAGAACTTCTACAACGACCTCGCCAAGCGGCTCGGCTACGAGGAGGCGGCGGTGAAGATCCAGGATCTCTTCCTCGATGGCCAGAGAGCGGAGGCCGCCATGGCGGTGCCCGACGAACTGGTCGATGCCTGCCATCTCGTGGGGCCCGCCGATCGCATCCGCGAACGCCTGCAGGTCTGGAAGGAAGCCGGGCTCAAGAAGTGGGTCCACACCATGAGCATCGGCACCAAGCAGCCCGAGGCCCTCGAACTCCTCGCCGAGGAACTTCTCTAGAGCGCGGCGGCAGACGCACGTAAAGAGCCCCGTGCACCTAAAGGTGCGCGGGGCTTTCTCTTGGTGCGACTCGCTCCCGCTGGAACACTTCGAGCCCATGGTTCGCGCCGTCTTCGAGAAACCGAGGGAGAGCTTCGGGTTCGAGAGAAGGGGATAGGACATATAAGCTGTCTTCTGGCACAACGTCCGGGTATGGGCGTTATGTTAAATCCCTACCGGGTCCCGTCACGGGAAAAAATAATTGCCTGTGAGGACGAATTGAATGCATCTGGAAAAAATAATTTGAGATCATCAGATCAATGGAGATCATCGGAAGGGGAACCCAACATTGTGTGGCAACTTTGCCAAGGACTGGCACGGTGCAACGTTCAATTAACTGATCCTTCCTGCTCAGCCCCAACCCCGCCTCGATCCAACCGAACATCCCTACCCGGAACTCCTCCCCAAGCCCAAAAGCCCGCTTCGTTCTCCTACCCTCGGGGTGTCACCCCGCACCTCGCTAGCGGCCTTTGGTTCGCGGCAGGGCTTACCGAAGACACGCGCACAGCATTCTCGCGAGTAAGCGGATGCCGTCGGAGCGCTTCATATCCTCCCAAGCCGGCGCCCATCCCTGGGAGGTCGTCAGCAGGGACTCGTCGAGCTCGGGGTGGAACTGGGTCGTCACCGCAGTTTGCCCTCCTTCCCAATAGATGCCGGTCGCCGCGACCTCGCATAGGGGGTCACCACTTTGCGTGTGCGTTGAAGCTAGGATTTCGACGCCGATGGGGGCACCCATCAGCGCATGGATCTGCGGTATTGAAGCTGCATCGAGGCTGTAGGCGGTCATCACATGCTGGATCTGTTGATAGGCCCAGCAGACAAACCGAACCGACTCCTCCGATACCTCGTTGCCGTGGAACGCCTGGATCCTCAGTTCATTCTCATACTGAAGTGCGGTATCAATGACGGCTTCGTACTTCTGGGCGACGACCCGGTGTGCCTCACTTACCATGGTCGGTACGTGATCAAGCTCGATATTGATATACGGGTACAGACGCGTGTTCGAATGGCTCACCTCCTCGTTCTTGGCGACTGCGA
>DUCH01000146.1 GCA_012959865.1 Myxococcales bacterium
CTGGGCGTCGCCCGGCACTACAGGCCCTGGATCGACGGCTACGTGTTCGATCAACGCGACGCGGCACTCGAGCCCGAGGTGAAAGCTTTGGGTCTTTTGACCCGGGTGACCGATTCGATGATGGTGAACCCCGACGCGGCGGCGCACCTCGCCGCAGCCACTCTGGAACTCGCGGAGTCCCGGCCATGACCGCCGCGGTGATCCCGGTCAAATCTCTGGGCGCGGGCAAGTCCCGGCTGCTGCCCGAGTTGTCTCGGGATCGACTCGATGCGCTTTGCCTCGCAATGCTCGAAGACTTGATCGGGGCTCTCCAGGCCACGCCCGCGCTCGCGCGCGTCGCGGTGGCGACCCCCGACGATCGGATCGCCGCACACGCGCGCAGCTTCGGCGCCGAGGCGCTGCACGGACCCGACCCCGGGCTCAATGCGGCCATCGACGCCGCCCCGGACAAACTCGGCCTGGCCCCCGATGCCCCCCTGCTGGTGGTTCTTGGCGACGTGCCCGGCGCCCGCCCCGACGAGGTGCAGCAGCTCTTCGAGGCGTTGGAAGCCATGGGCCCCGGCCCGGGCGCGGTGCTCGCTCCCTCGCGCGACGGAGGCACCTCCGCGCTCTTGCGGCGACCCCACCGCGCCCTGCCCGCCCGCTTCGGTCCCCAGAGCGCTGCGCGGCATCGGGAGGCCGCCCAATCCGCCGGCGTTCCCCTCCGCGAACTTTCGCTCCCCTCCCTGGCCATCGACTTGGACCGCGCCGAAGATCTCCGCAGTTTCCTTGGGGAGACAGAAACAGAAGGGGGAGCTTGCACCCGGCGATTCCTCGAGGAGTTGGGGTGGTCGGCCGACCCGCCCCCACCGTCCGGCCTCTCCGCGAAAAAATCTGCCCCGGCGGATTCAAAATGAGGCGCCCAACATGAGCGATGCCCCCATTTCTTCCCCCGTTCCCTCCTCGGTTCCGCCGCCCATCCGAATGACCGCTCTGGCCGGGATCCCCGCGGTGAACGCCGGCGATGACCTGGCCCAGCTGGTTCACGCGGCGGCCAGCGCCTCGGGGCTTTCCCTGACCGAGGGCATCCTGGTGGTCTGCCAGAAGATCATCTCGAAAGCCGAAGGCCGCACCATCGCCCTGGCGGACGTTGAGCCGAGCGCCGAAGCCCGCCGCATCGCCGAAGAGGACGGCAAGGATCCTCGACACGTCGAAATCGTCCTGGGCGAAAGCGCTCGCATCGTGCGCAGGGGTCGAGGCGTCATGATCTGCGAAACCCCGCATGGAATGGTTTGCGCCAACGCCGGGGTGGACCTCTCGAACACCCCCGGCAGCGATGTCGCGGTTCTTCTGCCGGTGGACAGCGACGCCTCGGCGGCACGGCTTCGCGACGGGCTCGGCGCCCTGGGCCACACCGACATCGCGGTGGTCGTGAGCGATACCTTCGGCCGCCCCTGGCGCGAAGGTTTGGTGGATGTCTGCATCGGCTCGGCGGGCATCGCCCCCATCGCCGATATCCGGGGCAGCCAGGACTGGATGGGCCGCGAACTCCAGGTCACCACCATGGCGACGGTGGATCAACTCGCGGCGGCCGCCGGTCTCCTGATGATCAAAGACGCGGGAATTCCGGCGGTCTTTGTGGAGGGCGTCCCCCGCAGCGGCGATGGGGGCTTGGCGGAACTGCTGCGCGACCCCAAAGAAGATCTCTTCCGCTAACGCGGACTTCGCCGCGCACCCATTCCTCTGCACTTGGATCGTGAACGTTCGATTGTGAACGTTGGATCGCGAGCGCTCGTCGCGGACACCGACCGCAGACGGTTCGCGTCTCGCCCCCCTCCGCCCCGCTTGGGCGCCGGTTCTCACCCGGACACTTCCTCTGAGCTTGCGGCAGCCCGCGTATTTCCCTCTGGCACCCACACAGGGGAAGATCGACAGGAGCCCCGAGGGCAAGGGCCAGAGGAGGGTGAGAGCAGGGTCAGAGAAGGGCCACAGAAAATAGACCTCTTGAAGTCACTCAGCCGACCGAAGAGTAGGCAGCCCCCCCGCATCCAGCAGCGGGCCCTCTTAGGAAACTTCAGAGTCCAGGAACCCCATGAATAGACGACCCGCCGCACTTTTCGTCGCCCTGCTCGCCACCGGCTCGCTCGCGATGCTGGCCGGGCCCGCCCTTGCTCTGGACAGCCCGTGGGACATCCAGCGCTTCGCCCCTGCTCAGCCCACCTTGCCCTCCGCTGTCGGCTTCGATTTCGATTTCGACCTCGACCTTGACCCTGACCTTGACCTTGGTATTGGCAGAGGCTTCGGCCTCGGCCTCAGCCAGGCAAGCATTCCGGTGCTCACCCGGGTTGAGAGCCCCGAAGACGAGTTCTCCTTCGAGAGCCTCGACGAAAAATTGGACCGGATCCCACTGCGTCCGGTGGTTCTGGGCGAAACGCCCCGCATTCCTTGGGATCCCGAGCGAAGTTTCGGGTTCGTGTTTTACGTTCCCTTTTCGCTCTGATTTGCTCCCCGAAGCTCGCCACCCGAGAAATTCCGGGTTCCGGGCGCTCTCCATCCTCGACCTGGGGGTCTAGAGAATCGCTCGAATTGCCGCCCAGAGCTCGTAAATTCCCTGCTTGGCCTGGGAAGAGCTCAGCAACACCGGCACCGAGCGATCACCGAGCTGGGCACGGAGTTCCTTGGCTCGCTTCGCCCGGCGCATGGGCTTGAGTTTGTCGCCCTTGGTGAGCACCACCCGGGTCTCGATCCCGCGTTCGGCCAGCCAATCCAGAAGCAGGGTTTCGTCTTCGGAGAAATCCCTGCGCAGGTCCTGGAGCAGAATCGCCAGGCGGAGGGCCTCGCGGCCTTCGAGATAACCTTCGACCAGGCCCTGCCAACTCTCGCGTTCCCTACGCGAAACCCGCGCCCAGCCGTAGCCGGGCAAATCCACGAACATCAGCTCGTGGGCGGCGGCATCGACCTCGAAGAAGTGGATCATGCGGGTCTTGCCCGGGGTGGAACTCGTGCGCGCCAGTTGTTTGCGTTGGACGAGCGCGTTGAGGAGACTCGATTTCCCCACGTTTGAACGACCGAGAAAAGCAATCTCGGGGCGAGGCGTCTCGGGGAACTGACCCAGCCGCGCACACGAGCGATTGAGTTCCGCGCGTCGAATCTTCACGCTTCTCCCCCGGTTGAGACTTGGGCTTCGGCTTGGGCTTCGCGCTCGAGCGTGGGAAGAATTCTGGCCAGTCGCGTCAGGGCCTCGTCGAGCGCCGAATCGCTTACCGCGTAACAAAAGCGCAGCATGCCCTCGGCTGCCGCTCCAAAATCGATGCCCGGGGCCGTTCCCACATGGGCCCGCTCGAGCAGGGCCGAGGCCAACTTGCGCGAATCGCGCCCAAAACGGCGGGCGTCCGCCAGTACGTAGAATGCGCCCTGGGGCAGGGTAGGAATGCCGAAGCCCAAAGCTCGCAGGCCTTCGACCAGCCGAACACGGCGACGCTCGCACCCGTGTCGCAGTTGTTCCACCGACTCGGCGCCCTCCTCCAAGGCGGCGATCCCCGCATGCTGAACAAAAGAACTCGCCGAGATGAAAAAATTTTGCTGCAGGGTCTGAAGCGATCGTAACGACCATTCCGGCGCCACCACCCAGCCGAGCCGAAAACCCGTCATCGCGTAACGCTTCGAAAAACCATCCAGCACAAATGCCCCGTCGTCAATTTCCAGCGCAGAAGTCGTCTGTGCGCCCTCGTAAACCAGACCGTCGTAGATCTCGTCCGAAACCAGGGGAGGGCCGAGCCGGGCGAGGGCCTCCAAAACAGGCCGGCTATGAATCGCACCCGTGGGGTTTCCCGGGGAGGCCACCACGATGGCGCGGGTGCGCGGGGTCAAGGCGGCGCGAACGGCATCCGGGTCGAGGTTGAAGCCGTCTTCGGCCCGGGTTGGGACGAAGACGGGTTTGCCCCCGCAGTAGCGAATGAAGTTCGGGTAGCAGGGGTAGTGGGGCGTGGCGAGCACCACTTCGTCGTCGCGGTCGACGAGCAGGGAAAAGACCAAGAGCATCGCGGGCGAGGTCCCCGAGGTGACCAGAATCCGGGACGGATCCGGCGCAACCCCGAACCGGCGCCGGTAGTCGGTGGCGATTGCCTGACGCAGAGCCCCGAGGCCCCGGCTATCGGTGTAGTGCGTTTTGCCCGCGTGGAGCGCGTTTTGGCAAGCCTCCACGGCACTCTCCGGGGGCGCGAAATCGGGTTCGCCGATTTCAAGGTGAATCACCCGGGCGCCAGCGGTCTCGAGTTCGAAGCCCCGCTCCATGATCTCCATGGCGAGAAAGGGCTCGAGTTCGCTGGGGCGAGAGGAAACGCGGTGCGGAGGGGCGCTGGGCATGGCCGGGGGGTAGCGGGACACCCGGCGGGTGTCGAGGGGCTTAGTCCAAGTATTTGATTTTGGTAGCTTTTCTTACCACTCGCAGTTTGACGCCACGGCGGGGCGCGGCTACTCTCGGCTCGCTCTCAGGCACTTCGCCCCGCCTCCATCCGATCCTTCACTCCCTCCAATCCCTTCCACTCCTTTCACTCCCTCCAATCCTCCACCCAACCCGCAGTCGAAGGGCCGACAATGTCAAAGGGCGCGCAAATTACACTGGGGGCCTCGCTGGTCGCCGCGCTGCTTGGTTGGTACGGCTACACGAATCTCCAGGGTGACGCCTCTTTCCAGTACTACCAGAGCCTCAACGAGTTTCTCGCCGAGAACCGCGAACTCGAGGGGCGATCGTTGCGGGTCCACGGCTATGTGGCCGCCGATTCTATCCACCGCGATCTTGAGGCCAAGAATGTGCGCTTCGTGGTTCAGAACGACCCCCCCCATGCGGGCCTTCCCGGAGAGCAGACTCTGGACGTCCTGTTTCTCGGGCTGGAGACTCCGGACATGTTCAAAGACGGCGCGGAGGTGGTCATCGAGGGGCGCATCCAAAATCACCCCAGCGATCGGCTATTTCTCGCTGACAACTTGATGGCCAAGTGTCCGTCGAAATTTGAAGCCCAGGCGCGTGAAGCCGAATCGAGTGGGACGGTCAAACTCTAGATCATCGATGCGGGGGAGCCGATGCGCGGGCCAAGCGGGCGGGTCCGTAAACAGCGGGACGAACCGAAGCTAAACGTCGAACTCAAGCGCCCCGCTCCAAGTCGGCGCTGCAACGGGAGAGTGATCTGATGTCCGAACTCGGACTTTACGCGATCCGCTTGGCTCTGCTGACCGCGGGTGCAGGGATCGTGGCTGGGATCTATGCGGGACTGAGCCTACGCGCGGATTGGGGCCGAGTCGCCGAACGTGCGGTTTACCTTGTCTTCGGCTTTCTGGCCGTGGCGATGTTCGCGCTCTTCTGGGCTCTCGCCCATAACGATTTTTCGCTCGCCTACGTGGCGCAGCATTCGGCCCGAAGCATGGAACTCCACTACCGCCTGGGTGCGCTCTGGGGTGGCCAGGCTGGATCGCTAATGCTCTGGGCCTTTCTCCTTATGGCCTTTGGCTCCGCAGGCGTATACGCCAATCGTCGGCTTCACCCGCGACTGATCCCGTGGGTGGCCGTCATGCTTCTGCTGAATGCCGCGTTCTTCCTCGCGCTGCTCGAATTTCTCACCAACCCCTTTGAACGTCTTCCCCACGCTCAGGTGCTCTCGGACGGTCAGGGCCTCAACCCGCTGCTTCAGCACCCCGTCATGATGATCCACCCCATCATGCTGTATTTGGGATTCACCGGCTTCGCGACCCCTTTCGCCTTTGCTTTTGCGGCCCTGGTCACCGGCGAACTCGGAACCACGTGGTTTCGTACCACCCGGCGCTGGAGCCTGATCGCTTGGCTGGCCCTGGGGTGCGGAATCGTCTTGGGCGGGCGCTGGGCCTACGAGGTCTTGGGCTGGGGGGGCTACTGGGCCTGGGATCCAGTGGAGAACGCTTCTCTGATGCCCTGGCTGGCCGCAACCGCCTACCTGCACTCGGTGATGATCCAGGAAAAGCGCAACATGCTGAGGACCTGGAATGTCGTGCTGATCGGGCTCACCTACTCGATGTGTCTCTTCGGAACCTTCCTGACCCGGAGCGGAATCGTTCAATCGGTCCACGCCTTCACGGACGCGGGTTGGTACAAGCCTATTTTCCTGGGCTACGTGGCCGCCGCCGTCACGCTCTTCTACGGCGCGGTCATCTTTCGCCGGAAGGAATTGGCCAGCCCCAAGCGGTTGGAATCGGTGGTCTCCCGCGAATCGAGTTTCATCCTCAACAACTGGGTCTTCATGGTGCTCCTCGCCGTGATCTTCGGGTTCACAATGTTGCCGGTCTTCTCCGAATCCATCAGCGGCGAGCGCCTGACCCTCGGCCCGCATTTTTTCAACGTAGTCACCGGCCCGCTGGTGCTGATCCTTCTCTTTCTCACCGGAGTCGGTCCCTTGGTCGCCTGGCGCAAAGCCAGTGCCGCCAGTCTGAAACGGCAGTTCAAAGTGCCCGCTTCGATGGGCCTGGCCGCTGTCCTGGTGCTCGCCGTTATTTTCTGGGGCGAGGTCGGGTATTGGGCACTGACCTGTTGGGGGCTTTGCGCTTTCGTGACCGCGGCCATCGTCCAGGAATACAGCCAGGCGATTCGCGCCCGAGTCCGCGCTCATGGCGAATCACCCGTGGCAGCGTTCATGACCCTTTTGCGCAAGAACCAGCGGCGCTACGGGGGCTACATCATCCATCTCGGCGTTGTCATCATCCTGCTCGGAATTTCGGGGAGCGTTTTCAACTTCGAAATTCTCGAGAACATGGAACCGGGGGATTCGGTGGAGGTTCAGGACTATCGGCTCGAATATCTCACAGCCGACCCCATCACCGAGCAACACTATGGCGGCGCCACCGCCCGCATCGCTCTCTACAAAAATCAGCAGCCCCTGGCTGTCATGGAGCCGGAGAAGCGAATCTACTGGCTTGAACAACAGCCTTCGACAATTCCCTCCATCTATTCGACCTGGTCCGAGGACATCTACGTGATCCTGAATGCCATCGAGATCGATGGTTCGGCCACGGTGAAGATTTATCGAAATCCCCTGGTGAACTGGATCTGGGCCGGGGCGATTCTTTTCGCCATGGGGGGCCTCTCGATTCTCTGGCCCCATCCTCCGCGCGCGCAAAGCGAGCAGTCCGCATGACGCGAAGCGAAGTCGACCCCAAAGGCCCGAGGCCACAACGGCGGGTGGGCTGGGGGCGGGCCACATGGGCTGTGTTGGCGCTGATGACCGCAGGCTTCGCCAACGCCCAGGCGCCCCAACAAGTCACGGGGCCAGGAGGCGATACCCCCAAGCCGCCGGCTGGCTCCGGAGTGATCCGGGGCCAGATCTTGCTGGGCGGAAACCCGGCAAGGATATCCGAGCTACCGGTGGCCCTCTACGCCCTTCGCTCCGACGGTGCGCCTGGACTGATGGGAACCCGGACAGACGCCGACGGCCGCTTCGTCTTCGAAGGGATCTCCGACGCCGATGACATCGTCTACTTGGTGGGCGCCGAGTACCTCGGAGTCCCCTTCGCCCAGCGAGCCGTCTTTGAGGCGGGTGCCCGCGAGTTGGTCGTCGATTTGGCGCTCAATAAAATCGTGGAAAGCCGCGCGGACCTCGGGGTTCCCGAGGTCACTTACAAGTTCGACTGGGTGGGGGGACAACTCTTTGTCCAGATTTCCCATCGCATTCTAAACCCCAGCGATGAAGTGGTCTATGTCGCCCAGGATCGTCGAGGAGAACAGAGTCCTCCCTTCACCGCGGCCCTGCCCGAGAACGTGAGCGAGTACATCGACGGCCAGGGGGGCCAGCGCAGCGATCTCGTCCGCGACGGCAACCGTCTGCACTTCTGGGGCCCCGTCTATCCCGGCCCCCAGGACCTCCGGTACGGCTATCTCCTGGACGGACCGCAGACAGACAACGCGTCGAGCGCCGAGACATTCGAAATCGTCGACGCGTTGCCCGTGGGCGCCGACCGTTTGCGAGTACTTGTGGCCGCGGGAACCGCTGCGCCCCACGGCAACGGACTCGCCGATCCTGCGGAGCTCGTCGCCATCGAAGACGTCGAATATGCGAGCTACGTCGGCGCGGCCATTGAACCCGGTGGCGAAGTCCGCTTGTCGCTTCCCGTCCCCGCGAGTTCCCACGATCTCGCGAATCTTGAGCTTACCCGGGCCGATTTCTGGATCGATCACGACGACACGGCGATTCGCATTTCCGCCGAGGTCCATGTTTCCGTCGCGGGACCAAACCGCCTGCTCGCTCCGCTGGGCGGGCAATTGCTCGATCTCGAGTTGCCCCCCAACGCCCAATTCCTGGGGCTCAGCGGATCGACACGAATGCTAGGCGTCGAGCCCAATGGCCGAGGCGGGCTGGCAGTGCGGGGGCCCCTGGCTCCGGGGCCATCCGTCATCGCCTATCGCTACCGAATTCCCGTGGACGGAAGAGCGGAACTCGATATCCGATTCGAACGTGCGGTGGACCTGCTCAATATTCTGGTCGCGGACAACGGCGTCATCATCGAGAGCGAGCGTCTGCACCGCAAGCGTCCCTTCAAGCAGGGCACTCGCTTTTATCTCCACCGCGAGGCTTATCAGATTGACGCCGACGAAGTGGTGTCCGTCGCGCTCGAGCCCCTCCGACACCACGCGGTCTCGCCAGCGGGTGCCCGCTGGGCGGCTTTGGGACTCGCCGCCCTTGCAGCCGTCTTTCTCCTCCTACCGCTCAGGGACAAAAATGATGCAAGGACACCCACGGCGAGTTCTGGGCTCGCTCTCGAGCGCGAAATCCTCTACGAGTCCATCCATGACCTTGATCACGACTTCGAAACCGGAAAGATTGATGCCGTCGACTTTCGGGCCCTGCGCGATGAACTCCGTGCCGACGCCATCGGGTTGATGCGCCAAGAACGAGCGTCCGTTCCAGACCGCCGACTCTCGCCGCGGGGGCCACTTGCGGCCGTTCCCGGACCGAATGTTTGCCCCACGTGCGGGGCCGCCATCGAGATCAGCTGGAGTTTTTGCGCGGGATGTGGGGGCGGACTCGACGCAAAGCAGGAACCAGCGTGAAGGCTCCCGGGCTGGCGCTGCACGGAATCCGCAAGCGCTACGCGTCGGTGACTGCGCTTCACGGGATCGATCTGACCTTGGCAGCCGGTGAAAGTCTGGCCATTCTCGGCCCCAATGGCGCGGGCAAGAGCACCCTGCTTCGCGTCATGGCCGGGCTCGCCCACCCCACCGAGGGGCGAGTGGAGTATGCCGGGGGAAAGCTCGATCGGCGCCGAGTCGGTTACCTCGGGCACTCCACGCTCCTCTACCCCGCACTCACCGCCCGAGAGAATTTGGTCTTTGTCGGCCGTCTTTACGGCCTTCGAAACCCCACGGCGCGCGCCGATCAACTGCTGGCCGAAGAGGGCCTCGAATCCGTGGCCGAGCGCAGGACCGGAGGGTTCTCGCGCGGCATGGCGCAACGCCTGTCGATTGCCCGCGCCCGGGTACACGCGCCTGGACTGCTTCTGCTGGATGAACCCTTTACGGGACTCGACGAGCCTGCGGCCCAGCGACTCACCGACCGACTCAAAGATCTGACCGCCGACGGCCACGGCCTCGTACTCGCCACCCATGCGATTAGCCGGGCCGCTCGACTCGCCCAGTCCGCGCTGATTCTGGTTGGCGGCGCTGTTCAGCACCGGAGTTCTGGCGGTGACCTCACCGAAGCGGGGCTTCAAGCGGCCTACGCCCAGGCTTTGGAGTCCGCCCAATGAACGTCACCCTGGCAATTCTTTGGAAGGACCTGCTGAGCGAGTGGCGCTCCCGAGACCGCGTCGTCGCGATGTTGATCTTCTCGATCTTGATGGCGGTGGTTTTCTATTTTGCGTTACCCGATCACCGGCCCGAGGAGTTGCGGGCGCTGACCCCAGGCCTGCTCTGGACCGCCTACATTTTTGCCGCGCTCCTGGGGCTCAACCGTTCCTTCGCTTTGGAACTTGAAAACGACGCGCTCGCAGGTCTCGCTCTGGCGCCAGGCAACCGGGGCTGGATCTTCTTGGGGAAGGCGGCTGCCAACTGGGTGCTGATTTCGATCGTCCAGGTTCTCACGGCTGGAGTTTTTGCGGTTTTCTACCGCGTGGACCTGATGCCGGCGCTACCGGGACTCGCCGCAGTCATCGGCCTCGGCACCGTGGGAATCGCCGCGGCGGGAACGCTGCTCGCCGCCATGGCGGTTCGAACGGGTTTTCGCGAGGTTCTGCTTCCGATTTTGCTGTTGCCCGCGCTCTTTCCGATCCTCGCCGGTGCCGTCGAGGGCAGCCTCGCAGCCGTGGCCGGAGGACCCGTACCCTTCGAATCCCTTCAACTGCTGATCGTCGTCGACGGCGTCTACCTAGTCGTCGCGTTCCTTGGATTTGACTATGTACTGGATGAATGAACTTGCCGGTTGAACCACAAGCTTTCAAGCGCCGGGGAGGCCAATCCTCGACCCTGTGGAACGCATCATGAATGGGGAGGGCCAGCCGCAATGAACCGGGGCAGTCCGAATTCGCCAAATTCCGAGGTCAATATTCCTTCGCGCCTTGAAGCCCGAGCGAGCCGTTGGCGACGCCCGCTGGGCTTCGTTTTAGCGCTCCTGAGTGTGGCCTACGCCTGGGCGGTCCTGACCGCACCCCTCGACAGCACCCAGGGCGTGATCCAGAAAATCCTCTACATCCACCCTCCCCTCGCCTACGGGGCGTATCTGGGCTTTGTCATCACCGGAATCTCCGGAATTCTTTTTCTGGGCCGCAAACGCGAGGACCTTGACCGGTTGGCCATCGCGAGCGCGGAAGTCGGCGTGATTTTCTGCACATTGATGTTGGTGACGGGTCCGATTTGGGCCCGGGGAACCTGGGGGGTTTGGTGGTCGTGGGACGCCCGACTGACAGTGACTCTCCTGCTCTGGTTCGTCTATCTGGCCTATCTCCTGCTTCGCAGTTTCGGCGGTCGGAATCCGCGAACCGCCCGTTTCGCTGCGATCTACGGAGTCCTTGGGCTGGTCCTGATCCCGCTCAACTACTACGTGATCGAGATATTCGGCAGCCGCAGCATGCACCCGGAGAACCTCAAACAAGACAGCCTTGGCGAGGGGATGGGCTTACCCTTTTTGCTTGGCAACATCACCCTGGCGATGGCGTTCTTCTACCTGCTCGTGCTCCGCTGGGAAGTCGAAAGCCAGCGCACAGTCGACGATCAAGAGGCCACCACCGTCGAACCCATCGCAGACGAACTCTGAGTCGCCCCAGGCCATCCCCGCCCACTGGGTCAGCGCGGCCGGTCCCCCTTTGATGGCGCCCCACGGGGCCCAAGCACGGAAATGAGGAAGACAAACCCATGAACTACCTGCTTGCTGCATATGCGCTGACCGTCGGAACCCTCGTCGTCTACGGAATCACGCTTGCCCGAGAGAGCAGTCGGCTTCGAAAGAAGCGTCCCCAGCCAGACCTTGACGATTGACGGTGTATGAATCCCGAGGGGAATTTCGATTCTAGTTGACAGCGAGGCCGTTCAAGCGGTATCACTCTATTGAGCGATGTCTTAATCAGGCACGAATTGGATGCATTTGGCCCTCAGCTGCCTGGTTTGACCCACTTTCCCCAAAGAATCAAGCTACGAATTGATATCCGCGTTGAATCCAGGGTTTTCTTTCCCGATTCAGCGGGCTGGAAGTACGCAAATTTACTTGGAAAAATATTGCGGAGTTCGGGCCCGTGTGGAACTCAATTCCGTAGATAGAGCAGCAGAAGGCCGCTGCTCACAACAAAGCAATACTGAATTTGTTCAATAATGTGCCGGGAGGTTGTCGGTCGGCGGGGTAAGTGCTTGAAAATGCTGAGAGGCGCCTTTATTCGCAACTGTAAGGCCCTGTCGGTACAAATCTTGCTCTTCTCTTCTTACTCTTCTCTATAGTTAGTCAGAACCTCCTGGAAACTGGATTGGATTCGCCGAGATTGGCGAATTCAAAAGGCTGAACCGTACTCCGGTCTCTGGTTCGTATAGTCGTCTGCGCGAGATCGATCGATTGGCGCACAAGATTCTGCGAGCAGAGGGCGAAGCGGCAGCAAAGCTGCAGGTTCCCGAGCATGTGTGTGGTCGGGCACCTTGGCATCAGGAAAGATTGGGGAAACAGTTCCCCGGTCAGGGAGGCGGTCCGAAATCGGGATGGCCAGCATGAAACGCGGCGTAGGATATTGCGAAAATACAGAGTGCGAGGATTACGCCAAGGGCGTGTTCTTGCTCAACCATGGAGACACTTTCTACTGCCCCCGATGCCGACAACTCGGCAAGGTGGAGAAGGAACGTGGTTTCTACACTGGAAATTCCGACATTTTCAAGGAAGTCCGAGTCGAGTACAACTTTGATCCCATCAACGGAGTCTACCGAGAGATCGGAATCGTTCGAGACGAGAGCCTCTGGGGTCGAAATAACGTTTACACGCTGCAGTCGCCGCTGATCAAGACAGAGAAGCGTGCGCTCAAGGTGGCCGAAGCCATTCTCGCCAACCTCAACCGTTATCGCGGCCTGCTCAATGGCGATGAGATTCCGCGCACAACGGAGATCACGCTTTCATTCGATGACCCCTTCGACGAATTCGCTCGCAAGCTCGATCAACTCTCGAAGGAGTGGGAAGCCAGCGGACTCCGCGAGCAGCGGGGATAAATCGCTTCCCTTTCGCCAGTCCTTTTTTTTCGAGCCAGTCCTTCCGTCTCATTTCTGGCTCTCTAGGATTGTCGACGTTTTTATCCCGAAAACTCAGCGACCGCACACACGCTGCCACAAAGCGCCTCCGATCCCAACGGGATTCGGAGGCGCTTTGTTTTGGGGCAGTACGGTGAATTCTTCAGGCGGTTGTCATTGGGATTCGTCGGAGTCTAGGGTCGCCTGGTCCGCATTTTCGATCAGGCGCCGATAGAACCGGGCTCCGTCGACAAGACCGGCAACGGGAATCCTCTCATTCGTTCCGTGGGCTCGACGCAATCCATCGGGCTCCAGTTCGATGGGTAGAAAACGATAGACACAATCGCAGAGATCGCGGAAATAACGCGAATCCGTGCCGCCCAGAAGAAGGTAGGGAGCCACAATCGCTTCGGGAAAAACCTCCCGAATGGTTTCCGCCAATGTCGCCCAGGCGCGGGAGTCGATGCGCGAACTCGGCGAGGCTTCGCGGGCCCGACCCGCCATGGAAACCGTTATTCGCTCATCGGAGATGATTCGCCTCACTTCTTCAAGCACCTCGTCTCCTTTCTCGCCGGGGAGCAAACGGAAGTTCACCGTCGCCTGTGCTCTGGCGGGCAGAACATTCTCCTTTAGACCCGCATGAAAAATTGTTGGAGCCGTGGTAGTCCTAACCATGGCGGCCATCATGGGAGAACGATCCAGCATGGCCAGAACCAGAGGCTCAAAGAGCCAAAGGTTGCCGTAGATTACCCGCATACCGAAAGAACTTTCGGGGCCAATGCCTCGCTCGAAGAATGCCCGGGTCGCACCATCGAAACGCATCGGGAATCGGTTGTCCTCCAATTTGACGATCGCCGAGGCCAAAATCCCGATGGCGCTCTGATTCGGCGGCGCCGAGGAATGCCCCCCCATACCATCGACTTCGAGGAGCGCGCTCATGTAACCCTTTTCTGCCACACCCACGATGGCCACCGGGGCGTCCAGGCCAGGAACCATCCCGTCCGCGATGGCCCCGCCCTCGTCCACAACGAGAGCGATCGTCCAGCCGCGCTCGGCAAATAGCCGGGCAATCTGAACCGCTCCATCGCCCCCCCCGACTTCTTCATCGTGACCAAAAGCCAGGTAAAGCGTACGCCGCGGATGAAAGCCATCCGCGATCAATCCCTCGACGGCCTCAAGAATGGAAAAAAGACCGAACTTGTCGTCCAGACTGCCCCTGCCCCAGATATAACCGTCTGCCACGACTGCTTCATAGGGGGGATGGTCCCAGTCTCCTTCGCTGCCGGTATCGACGGGGACTACGTCCTGATGGGCGAGAAGCACGGTCCCCGGCAGAGAGGGCTCGCCTCCGGGCCACCTGAAGAGCAAGCTATGCCTTGAGATCAATTCAAGTTCGAGCCGATCGTGAACCCGGGGATAATGCTGAGCCAGGTAGGCGCGAAACGCTTGGAATGCCTCCGTGTCCATTCCTTCGCCAGGCTGACGAGAAACGGTGGGAATTTTAAGGCCGCCTCGAAAGCGTTCGAGCAGGCCACCCGAGTCGACCTCCACCACCGCTACAGGGGCAATCTCGGGTTGCATGGAGTCCAGGGTTGACGCCCGCAGGCACAGGACCAGCAGCAACACGAGAAATGCGGCACCAAACCATCGCAACACGTTTGTCTCCTCAGGCCCGTTAAAAACAACCACTCCGGGAGGGCTTCGGGGCGGGCACTCCGGCCAGATCGGCCTCCGAACCCCGGAGAGCCCGCTCTACCCACAAAACACTAACCCAAGCGAATGGGAAGTTGAGTTGGAATCTCGAACGACCGATACACTCGTCCCTATTTTTCACGGCCATCGGACCAGCGCATCCAGAGATCAATGGCGATTGCTCGGGCGACGATTCGAACTCCCTGATAATCAGTCCGCGCCGCAGCGACCGACCCTTTTCCCTGAGCATCATTGAGAGGCTGTGCGTACCAGGGGAAGAGGGTCGCGGGAAGACTCCTGAGCGACCACCACCTCACGCGCGGCGTCTCCCGACTCGACCTCAACTCCCCACCTAGAACGCGACAAAGAAACACTCGCGCCGTATGCGGGCGGAAGCCTGTCCGCGTGTAGTCGCCTACGTGGCGACCTACCTCAACGTCCAATCCGGTCTCTTCTTCAACTTCCCTGCGCAACGCCTCCTCGGCGCTTTCGCCCGGCTCGAGGTTGCCGCCGGGGAGTTCCCAGCCCCAAACATCCGCACGAACCGCGAGTAGAACCTCTTCGCCCTCAGTCCCTCGCTTGATGATCACCCCCTGGACAACGACAAGCGGCTCCTGTTCGCTGAACCGTGGCGACATCAGCCCCCACCAAGCGGTTCTAAAGTAGATTCGCGGAATGCGCGCGAGGGCGCTCAACCGACTCACGCTCAGTCGATGATCTTGTTGAGCGGGGTTTCCACAATGACGCGGGCACCCGCTTCCGAGAGGCGCGGGACCAGATCGCGCACCCTCTCCTCTTCGATGATCACGAAGACATCCAGCCAATTCTCATCCGAAAGCGGGGACAGCGTAGGCGAGGAGTCAGGAAGAAGGGAGAGCACGGTATCGAGAGCTGTCCGCGGAACGTTCATCGAAAGCCCGACGCGCGTGGCTGCAGCAATCGCAGCGTTGAGCAACATCAAAATCCGATCCATCTTTCCGCGCTTCCATTCGTCGGCGGCAGCTTCACGACTGGCCACAAATCGCGGGGTACTCTCGAGCAGAACATCAATCACTTTCAGGTTGTTGGCTCGCAGACTCGATCCCGTCTCAGTCACATCCACTATCGCGTCAGCGAGCACCGGCGGTTTTACCTCGGTGGCACCCCAGGAAAATTCCAACTTGGCGTCTATGCCGCGATCGGCGAAATAGTTTTTTGTCAAGCCCATCACCTCGGTGGCTATGCGCTTGCCCGCGAGATCCTCGGGGACAGAAAATGGTGCCCCCTCCTTCACCGCCAGGACCCAACGTACGGCCCCGTAGTTGGGCCAGGGTGCCTGCAGATCGGCCAATTGCTCCACCGCAGCTCCGCTCTCAAGAATCCAATCGAGGCCCGTCACTCCACAATCCATGACGCCTTGTTCGATATAGCGCGCCATCTCCTGAGGGCGAATCAGAATACACTCGATTTCAGGGTCGTTGATCGATGGATAATAGGATCGAGCGGCGGCCCTGATGTCGAAACCTGCCTTCGCAAATAGCTCAAAAGTGGTTTGCTGCAGGCTTCCCTTGGGCAACGCAAGGCGCAGTTTTCTCTCGCCGCTCATTTCTTGTAGACCTTTTCCGGATCAAAAATCTGAATCCCAACATCCACCACGGAGTCGGCTTCGATTTTACGAAAAAAACAACTTCTCTTCCCCGTGTGGCATGCGGCATCACCCACCTGCTGAATCTTCATCAAGACCACATCGCCATCGCAATCGATGTAGAGCGAGTCGATTCGTTGAACGTTCCCGCTCTCCTCGCCTTTGTGCCAGAGCTTTTTTCGGCTGCGACTCCAGTAGACGGCTTCGCCGGTTTGAATCGTGCGGCGGAAGGACTCCTCATTCATGTTTGCAACCATGAGGATCTCGCCCGTCACCGCATCTTGGGCGATGGCAGTGACGAGTCCTCCCGACTTGGAAAAGTCAAGCAGGGCGGCCGGGTCCATAGGCGTTGTTTCCTCCTCGACGCGCTTCTCAACCCCGGCCCATTTGCATGCACGAAGGACCCGTCCGGCGGCGCGAGGCGCAGACCCTACCCGGCAGTCGGTAAACGCGCCAGACGTTCATGGAGTTCGTCCAGAGCGAGCCACTCCTCCCCCGGGGCGTAATCCGACTTGGATATGGCCCGACCCGATCCATGACGTGCCAGGATTCCGCGCGCAATCAGAAGTTCGATCGCGTTGCCGAAGGTGGACTGATTGGCCGCTTCGGGATGACCCGAGAGTCCCAACCGATGGGCATTCTCAAGCACGACGGCACTTCGCTCGAGAATGGTCTCGTGGGAGATTTCGCCGTCGGCATCCCGCACCACACGGCAGACGGCTTCATAAGATTCAACTACGCCCCGGGTCTGGTAGTCGAGGCAGGCCAAAATCCCGTCTCCTTGGGGAATCATTCGGACCGAATCCTTTTCGCGAACAATCCAACCCGACGCTTCAAAGTGAGCAAGCAGATCTTCGACGGAAGCTTCGTCGGCTTCCAGAGTTGGAGTAAAAAATTCCCGGTACAGAAGCTGGCGCCAAACCAGGGTTTCATCGATCAATTCCTTGGCCGAAGTACCTGCGCGTACAGACCGGGCAAGAATACTCGGAATGGCAAGATAATGAACGATGGAGTTTCGATAGATATCCAGGGCTCGGCGCTTCGTCTCATCGAAGAAAATGATTTCGCCTTTGCGATCGTCCGCGCTCTTCACCAGGTCACTTCGAATGACAAAGGCAATCGAATCCAAAAATTCGCCCTGATCGGCTCGCAGCGCTGAAGTAATTCCGGCTCCCCGCAGATGCAGAAGATCCACAAGTTGCTGCATTCGTTCAACGAGTTCTGAGCGCAGGAGCCCTGAGTGCGAAGTGCCCAGCAGGGCCACCGAGGCCACCGAAGTCGCGTTGGCGGTCACCGACCAGTTGATTCGCTCGACCAGATGATGACCAAAATCATCCGTAAAGCGACGCTTCCTTCCTTCAATCTGGGCGATGGATTCTTTGAGGTTGGCGGACAGTCCTTGCTCGGACAACTTCTGGCCCAATTCCCCCCGCACTAGACTCTCAAAGTCCGACCTATCTTCACCCAGCGCATCCGCCAGAGATATCGGCTCTCCGAAATTTACGTGCACCGAGCCGAATCGCTTGCTCAGATACTTTCGGGCGCGAAATAGGGCAAGCGTGCTCTCCTTGGATTTCCCACCCCCTTCCAGTTCATCCACCATCCCGCCCTCTTCGACCAGGCGCTCGTAGGTCAATGCAATCGGGACAAAGAATAGATCCTTCCGGGAACACTCAAGAAAGGCATCGAGATCCCAACTCAACATGCCCAGACGAGGCGCCATGGTCTTGCCCGTCCGCGACCGACCGCCCTCGATAAAGAATTCCTGGGTGAATCCCTCACGAATCAGATAGGCCACATAGGCACGGAAAACTTGTTTATAGAGCGGGTCTTCAAAAGAGCGCCGCAGATAGAAGGCCCCCGCCATACGAAAGATCAGACCAAACGGTCCAAAGGCCATATTGTCCCGAGCTGCGATATGCGGAGGGACGAGATAGCTGTTGTAGAAAAGCAGGGAAACGATCAAGAAATCGAAGTAGGATCGATGATTCGGCACCAACACGAGCGGATGGCGCTTCGCATACTCCGCCACTTTGTCGAGACCTTGAGTTTCGATGTTGGAGAAAATTCGGCGTACAATCGAGCCGACTACCATGGCGAGTACCGCAAGCAATGTAGAGTTCATCCGCGCTGCGATTTCACGGTAGGCCTTGGCCGCATCCCTTTCTGCCTTCTCAACAGAACCCCGTTTCTGCCCAGCGCGTTCTTTCACCGCGGCCTGCACACCTTTGTCCGCCATAATCTCGGCAAGAACTCGCTGGGCGGAACGAAGGGTAGGACCCTCAACCACCTTCTCCCCACGATAAAGGTGAAGCAAGATTGAGCGTCGAATGGTCCGGGCCACTCGCTCCTGGCCGTCGTCGCGACGCTCTGCCACGTAGCCGAGCAGATCGATGGGCTCACCGATTTTTACCGAAAGGCTGCGATAGGTCAGGAGGAACGAAGAAACTTTTGCGAGATCCGAAGGCCTTGAGAGAGATCCATAGTCGAGATTCAAAAAGCGATTGCCCGTTCTCGGCCCCTTGCGCCAGAAAAGCGAAAGAGGGACGATAAAGACCTCATCGCCCCCACTCCAGACCTCGCGAACAACTTCCTGAATCAGATCAAACTCGTCCTGCCGATGCCTGAGATTCCAAAGGCCCCGCCAGAAGGTCTGCAGACGCTGGGTGCGCAGAAAGAGAAATAGCGACGCCCTGTCCTGAGACAGCTGGCGGACGTGCTGCTGATCCTCTTCGTGCTCAACCGCACGGGATCGACCGCGTTTGCGCTTGAATATTGAACTCAGAGCTTCGAACATCGGACGATACACGGTGAAGTGAATCCCATTCGCGAAGCTTGAGAGCCGAAGACCTTCGCGGAGGAAAAGGGTGTTGAAGAGCAGGTAATCGAGCCGGCTCGAGTATCGCATCACGTAGACGATCGAACCGCGGTCTTGGAGCTCGCGCAGGCGCGTCGCCTCCTTGTCGCCGAGGCTGAAATGCTGAAGATAACGCTTGGCGAACCAACGAAAGAAAAAATTGAAACGAGGCGTCATCGCCGAATAGGGATCGGCCAGCGGTGACACACTTGAGGAACTCTGGGGGGCAGACGGATGCGCCGACGGTGAGGCAGTCATGGCCACTCGATCCTGGGTTTCTTCAGGCATGGCCTCCGATGTGTACCATGCACCCCAGCTCCGAGCAACGGAACCCGTTCGCGCGCACCCCAAGAGCAGCCATAAGTGCTCCGGGGGGGGATCGGTGCCGTCCCGGGTGCTCGACTCTCTGCTATTCGCTCGGCAGCAGGATTTCCCCGGGCTTCATCGCCTCTGCGATCTCTTGGGGCGTCCATAGGCCGCCGTCGTCGCTCTTTGTGACACCCCGGGTCGTCACGACTTTCATCTCGGCGATGCGCCCTCCCCCGCAGAAAAAGGTATTTCCCGTCATCTCCTTGGAAAGATCGCTCGCGAGAAAGCCCAGCAGGGGAGAAACGAGCCCCGGCGCCATTTGATCCCGCATGGCGTCGGCGTCAAAACCCGGAAGATCTTCGGTCAGGCGAGTCAAGGCCACTGGAGCGAGAATGAAACAGCGAATTCCATACTTCTTACCCTCGATGGCCAAACAGCGAGTAAACCCCGCGATCCCGGCTTTCGCTGCGCCGTAATTGCACTGGCCAAAATTCCCATTGAGACCCGAGGTCGAAGATGTGTTGATCACGACACCGCCATTGCCCGTCTCTTTCATGTGGTTGAAGATCGGGCGCGTAACGCAATACGTCCCCTTGAGGTGAACGGCGATAACCGGATCCCAAAGATCTTCGGTGGTATTTGAGAAGGATTTATCCCGCAGAATGCCCGCGTTATTGATTACGCAATCGACAGTTCCAAACGCATCGAGAGCAGTCTTCAAGATCCCTTCACCGCCCTCGACACTGGCAACGTTGTCGTAATTGGCGGCAGCCTCTGCTCCCAAAGCCTTGATCTCCTCGACGACTTGATCCGCCATCGTGCTGCCGCCCCCGGAGCCATCCCGCGCACCCCCGAGATCGTTGACCACAATGGCGGCTCCCTCTTTAGCCATGGCAATCGCGTGCTCTCGCCCAATTCCGCCACCAGCACCAGTAATGACAACAACTTTTCCGTCGAGCAAACCCATCGAAGAGTCCTCCTTTTATTCAGATTTTTTCCGCTGATGAATGGGAGAAACGAACTCGCCTGCTGGCCAGACCCTTCCCTGACGAAGAGAGAAGTCCAGAGTCCGTCCATCCGCATACGGCGAGGCCGAAGGACAAGATTAGCCGACGTGACGCCGATGCTTCAAGGCGTTTCCGGTGCAACGGCTCGTCCAAGAAGCGGACGCAGGACCCGGAATTAGCAGAAAAGGATAGTCCGAAGGCGAGACAATGGCTCAAAACCCAGAGCGCCATAAAGGCCAAGGGCTGGCAGATTCCCTTCCACTACCGCGAGCTGAACGTGCTCCGCACCCGACTCGATGGCTTCATTCACCATGCCCAACATGCCGGCACGAGCGTACCCCCTCCGGCGCTGGTCGGGCCAGCTATAGACACCCTGAATCAACCAGCCTTCGGGACGCTGCACATCCGCGTAGCCCACAAAGACCGGCTGACCTGAGACCTCAAGCAAACGAGCCCGCTCGACCCGACCTTGGACCCAGCGGCGAAATCCCTCTGGGTCCCCATAGAACGGGTCTGGACGATTTTCCTCGCGCAAACTGGATCGTGCCGCGAAGACAAGCGCTTCAAGATCACCGGGATCCGCTCGCCTAAAACGCGCTCCCCGAGGCAAAATTAGCGGAGTCCTAGATGCGTTCTTCCCATCGAGCACATGACATTCTTCATAACGATCCAAGAGCGACTGACGCCCCAAAACGCGAAGGCTTTCCCAGACCGGCCCCACCGCATCTGCCTGGCTCTTGATCAGACCCCTTTCCATCCCAGAAAGCAGGGGCAGCACCGCGGCCAGAGACCCGGAATCCAGACCGGCCTCCAGAATCAGGCTGGGGCGAAGCGAGACGACTCCCGCAACTTCATTTCCCGCCCAGGCCACCACCACCTGAGGTTGCGGAAATTCAGTAGTCGCGTCCGCTTCGATGCCCAAGACCAAGTCCAGCAGCAACAGGTTGTGACGCGGTTCGAGACGTAGTCGTGCGAGTACCTCCTTCGCCTGGCGGCGAACCATGAAACCCGCACTGATGCTCGATCCTCGCGAGGAGACCATCAACTCTCAAGCACCACCAAAACTGTGCCCTCTTCCACGGTCTCGCCTTCCTGAACGCGAACCTCACGCACGGTTCCAGCGCAAGGAGCCTCAACGGGAATCTCCATTTTCATTGACTCCAAAATCAAGAGAACATCCTCTTCCTTTACGCAATCTCCCACCGCCTTCTCGACCTTCCACACGTTTCCGGCGATTTCTGCTTCAATTTCGATCAATACATCGTCTCCCCGTGGCGTCGGCCCGTTAAAACATTCCGCACAACATCATGCACTCGGGAATCCCCCAGAGCAAGGCTATGCCGCCCCGTTCAGCTCTGCGGCCTGCTAGGCTCCGAACCCACCGGGGGACTCACGTGCTCGAAACCGTAAGCCAGGGTTTTAAATCTGCGACCGAACGCCTTCGCGGCGTCCGAGAACTGCATGAGTCCAATGTCGAGGAGGCTCTCAGCAGCGTCCGGATGTCGCTCTTGGAGGCGGACGTCGATTTTGGTGTAGTCAAGAATTTCCTCGCCAGAGTCAAGGAACGAGCGCTAGGCGAGAAAGTCGAGACTCGAGTACGAGACGCGTCGGGCCGAGCGGTCAAAATTACTCCAGGACAGCACTTCGTTAAGGCGTGCCAAGATGAACTTGTCGAGCTCATGGGGCCAGTGGATACCGGCCTCGCCAGGGACTCCGGGGCCACGTCCGTCATGCTCGCCGGGCTGCAGGGCGTCGGGAAAACCACTGTCGCCGCCAAACTGGCTCGCCACCTCCAAAAGCAAGGGTGCCGGCCCATTCTGGTTGCCGCCGACATCTACCGGCCGGCCGCGGTTCAACAA
The DNA here is from genome assembly GCA_012959865.1 of Myxococcales bacterium. GTDB lineage: Bacteria > Myxococcota_A > UBA9160 > UBA9160 > UBA4427 > JAZXM01. The sequence goes on from DUCH01000146.1 coordinate 22,037, forward strand.
CTGATCACCCTCGGTGACTCCATTGGGATCCCGGTTCACAGCGGGGTCGAGGGACAGAACCCGCCGCAGATCTGCGGCGATGCCCTGCAGCGAGCACGGAGCGAAGGACTCGACGCCATCATATACGACACCGCCGGTCGCCTTGCGCTTGACGACGCACTGATGATGGAGCTTGAGGAAATCAAGCGATCGGTGAAGCCAGCCAACACGTTGCTCGTATGCGACTCACTCATGGGTAGAGATGCCGTAAATGTCGCCCAGACCTTCTCCGAACGGATTCAAATCGATGGAGTCGTGCTTACGAAGTTGGATGGTGACGCCCGAGGCGGAGCGGCGCTGGCCATCAAGGCAGTCACAGGTGTACCCATCAAATTCCTGGGCACAGGCGAGACCCTAGAGAGACTCGAGGAATTTCGTCCCGAGGGACTCGCATCGCGAATTCTCGGCATGGGTGACGTCGTCGGCCTAGTGCGTGATTTCGAGGAGGTTGTCGACGAAAAACAAGCCGAGGCGGACGCTGAGAGAATACTCAAGGGCCAGTTCACCCTCGATGATCTACTGACCCAACTCCGGACTATTCAGAAAATGGGTTCGCTCCGCGAAGTTTTCGCGAAAATGCCCATGTTTGGGTCCATGGCCGACAAGGTCGAAGAAGGCGATCTCGGCAAAGTCGAATCGATGCTCCACTCGATGACTCGACAAGAGCGGAGTACCCCGGATGTCATCAACAAAAGCCGAGCCAATCGAATCGCGGGTGGATGCGGACGCAAGCCCAAAGACGTATTGGACCTCATCGCGCGTTTCAAGCAGATGCGCGAGATGATGGGATCCCTGGGTAAGCAGGGAGGACTCCTCTCCCGGCTGCCGGGGATGGGGCAGATGATGGGGGGAGGCGACGGTGCAGGAATCGACCCCAGCGCACTCCTTTCCGCCGCTGGCGGGCCGGGCATGGGGGCATTGGTTGGTGCCCCTGCACAACCCCGAAGCGCCAAAGCCACCCAGCAGCGGAAAAATAAGCGTCAACAGGCTCGAAAATCGCGACAGAGGAGCCGGAGTAAGAAGAAAAAAAAGAAGTAAATCCGCGTGCCTGCTCCTACCGGGAACAACACCAGCCCGGGCGGAACCCAACTGCGGAGCGAGAGCAGAAAATCGAGAACAGAGAAGCGGAACGGGTAGAACGCCGGAGCGATCGCCGGCCGAGCGGACTCAGATGCACAACGAATCCGGATCGGACTTTACACACCTTCAGGCAAAGATTTTCTTCTAAAAGGAAGTCATGAGATCATTTCTGCGGTTCATTGCCTGCGCTCCCATCCTTTTGCTCGCCAGTTCTATCGGCCACGCCACAGAGCGCGACGTTTCCCTCTTCGTCGAGCCTCCGGGCCTAGAACCCGACGTTCAGTTCTGGATACGGATTTACACTGAAGTGGGCCAAGAGAGCGGCCTCCTGCATGACTCTAAAAATGTTTTCATCGTCTACGAGGAACTGGATCTCCCCAAGAGTCGCTCCGTCGCTGCGACTGAGATCTATGTGGACAAGCGAAAAGACAAGTATCGCAGGGTTCTCAAGGAACTTGGAAGGGGAAAGCGCGAGGGCCTCAATCTCGAGGAACAGCGGATACTCGATCTATTTGCCCCCGACGTTTCCAACAAAACCCTGCGTGACCACGCCAAGCGCATTCGCTTCCAGCTCGGCCAGGCAGATCAATTTCGCGCGGGCCTGATTCGCTCGGGGGCGTATGCGGATCACATCCAGAAGACCCTTCTCGAAATGGACCTCCCCCCACAACTGGCAGCCCTCCCGCACGTCGAGTCTTCGTTTACACCCGGAGCATATTCAAGGGTTGGCGCAGCGGGCCTCTGGCAGTTCACACGCGCCACAGGACGTCGCTACATGCGGGTGGATCAGGTCGTCGACGAAAGACTCGACCCCTACAGGGCTACGACCGGTGCCGGTCGGCTTCTGGCTCAAAATCGTCGCACAACGGGTTCCTGGCCCTTGGCCGTAACGGCCTACAACCATGGCGCCTCGGGAATGCGTCGAGCGACTCGAAAACTCGGGCACAGTGATATCGAAAGGATCGTACGCGACTATAGGAGTCGTCGGTTCGGCTTTGCTTCACGCAATTTCTACGTTGAATTCGTAGCGGCATCACGGATCGCCGAAAACCCAAAACAATATTTCGGAGAGTTGGTGCTCGATTCACCGATCCAATACGAGAGCCTCCCTCTACCCTACTACGCTTCGGCCGAAGCGTTATCACGGGCACTCAACGTCGACCTCGCGACCCTCCGAGCATCCAATCCTGCCCTATTGGCCCCGGTCTGGAATGGTCAAAAGAGAGTTCCCCTGGGCTTTGAATTCAAGGTTCCCGTCGCAGAACTGAGTCAACCTTTGGCTCAAGCCTTCACCTCCCTGCCCGTGTCCGAACGATTTTCTCGACAAACTCGCGACAGCTTTCACACGGTTCGCCGAGGCGAAACACTTTCGCGAATCGCCCAGAAGTATCAGGTTTCAATCCGTGACTTAGAAAACCTGAACAACCTGCACAACCGAAACAAGATCCGAGTCGGCCAGAAACTCCGTCTACCTGTCGAACATGCCTCAAAATCAAAACAAAGGGGGAAACAGGCGCGAACCCCGACATCTCCTCCGATCAGCGGCATCTACACCGTCAGCAAAGGTGAGACCCTGGCTTCAATCGCGCTGCGCTTCGGTCTCGATGAAGAGGAAATCGCCTGGGCTAACGGAATCCAGAACCGCAACCGCATCTATGCAGGCCAGCAGTTAAAGTTTCCCGGCCCATCTGATGACCAAGCCGTGCGGTCGATCTCGGACAAGACTTTTCCTGACAGTCAGCCCCTAAAGGCCGAGCCACGGAAAAATGAAGTGAACGACGAGGAAATCGAAGCCGTCAGGCTTGAGGCTGTACGTGGGCCTACTCCTTTCAATCTCCTAGCCGACCCCAGCGACTACCTTGTGGGTCCAGACAACACGATCGAAGTTCAGTTCGGCGAGACCCTGGGCCATTACGCCGACTGGCTGGACATTCGGGCACAACAAATTCGAGTTCTCAACCGGCTCCGCTTCGGCGAGGCGCTCCCCATCCACAGCCGGCTTCGACTCGACTTCAGCCGCGTCACTCAACCGCTCTTCGAAAGGCAACGAATTGATTTTCAACGTTCCATCCAAGAACGGTATTTTTCTGAGAGAGCAATCGTCGGAAGTTTTACCCACAAGCTAAAGCGTGGAGACTCCATCTGGGATTTAGCCCATCAGCGATTCAACATTCCTCTTTGGCTGCTCCAGCAATACAACCCCGACATCGATTTCGAAACGGCCTCCGCAGGAACCGAGATAATTGCCCCAATACTCGAGAGGCGCACTGCTCCCAAGGCCAACTGAAACCGAAATTCAGCCACCAGGAGGCTGGACGATGGAATTCTCTTCGGAGAGACTCCGCGCAGCCAATTGCCCACAAGCAGCATCGATGTCCCGGCCCCGATTTCTTCGCAAGGTCACGCGCAGCCCCGATCTGTGAACTTCGGCGGCGAACGCGTCGCAGGTCTCGCGGCTTGGTGGCTGATAGCGTGCATCGGGGTGAGGATTCATCGGAATCAGATTAACCTTGCCCGGGATGCCCTCAAGAATGTGAGAAAGTCTTCGGGCATCTTCGAGGCTGTCGTTTGTATCCTTCATCAGGGTGTACTCAAAGAAAACTGGCCTCTTTCTTGATATCAGTTCCTCCTCCCGAAGCGCCCCGAGTAGAACTTTTAGGGGGAACCGTTTATTGAGAGGGACCAGTTCATCGCGTACCGCGTCCGTGGAGGCGTGAAGCGAAATCGCGAGATTAATCGGGCCGATTTCCAGCAAGGGACGGATCTGCGGAACAATTCCAGAAGTTGACACGGTAATTCGCCGAGGCGCCATGCCAAGCCCGCGTGGGTCCGTAAAAATTCGGATCGACTCCTTCACGGCCGCCAAGTTGAGAAGAGGCTCCCCCATCCCCATGAAGACGATATTCGTGATGGCGTCGTCGCCACTCAGCAGTTCTCGAGCCCGCAGGAACTGATCGACAATTTCGGCGACGCCAAGATTTCGCTTCAGTCCCATTTTTCCGGTAGCGCAGAATGAACAAGCGAGAGGACAGCCGACTTGGGTCGACACGCAGAGGGTAGTTCTCCGCTCCTCGGGGATTAGAACCGCTTCCAAAACTTCATGGTCATGAGTCTCTAGGACGAGTTTGCGGGTTCCATCCGAAGACGTCTGAAGATTGCGCAGTTCGAGAGCCCTGCAATCCCAAAATTTGGCGAGGGACTCCCTCAACTCCTGAGGCAAGTCGGTCATCGCGTGGATATCGTCGATTCCCCTGCCGTAGAGCCATGCCATAACCTGATCCGCCCGATAAGGGGGCAGGCCCGCGTTCGCAAAACGTTCGCGGAGCGCCTCGCGCGAGTAACCCTTGAGGTTGGGACGCGGTTTGCCCGCGCCCTCGGATCTGAGTATTCCGCCCATCAGCAGGCCGAAGCGTTGACTGAATTGCGCCGACTCGCAAAAAAGTGCAATGGGCGTCCCGCTGCCCGCCAATCGATCTCATAACCGGTTTGGACTCGCCCTGGCACCTCCGGCAACCAAGCGTGCGGCGAAAACGCGTTCTCGAATAAAAGTTCCGCGTCCAATGTCTCTGCGATCTGATGTGCGTAGGGAACATCGTCAGTCGCGATGTGCAAGAAGCCCCCAGCAACAAGACTCTTTGCAGCATTTTTGACGAATTCGGGTTGGATGACCCGTCGCCGAGCATGCCTGTCTTTAGGCCAGGGATCTGAAAAATTCACCCATATCTCGTCAAGAGAACTCGGGGGGATCAGGTCACTCAGAACAACTTCGCCTCTGGCCTCGATCAGTCGAACATTTAACAATTCTGCCCGGCCAACCTTCCGCGCCATTTTGAGGACTCGCTTGAAGGAAATCTCAATACCCAAGAACACCGAGCGGGGTCGTTTTGCGGCCATCTCCAACAGAAATTCCCCGCGACCAAAGCCAATCTCCAGTACACGCTCTTCGGGACTGTCCAAATCCGTACTGAACAGACCATCAAAACCAATCTCGGCCAATTCGAGCGCGTCTGAGCGCCGATCGGTGCCTGGGATTTCGTATTTTAGAGATCGAGCCATACGGGGATCAGCCCCTCCCACCATCCAGCCCATTCTCCGGGCAACGCACACCCGGAAGACTAGGCCAACTGGGAACTAGGCTAAGCAATCTGAGCCCCCATCTAGCCCGCACGCTCCGCATGGGGCAGGAAAGACTAGAGTTCGTTGGGGAAGTCCATTCCGCAGTCGATGCGAAGAGACTCGACCACATGACGGATGACCAAGAGAGCAGACCCATCGACAGTGACATTATCGACAATGGGCACATTGTTTCGGTCGGCCTGCTCAAGTAGATACCGCTGGATCTTCAGAATTTCTTCGAGTCGCTCGACGTACCGGGCCGCATCTCGCGCCCTCTGCCGTTGGGCTCGAGCTTCAAATTGGCTCTCGAAGGCCTCTTCATCCAGGCGCCCCACCATCAGGAAGAAGACATGAGCGCGATCGGCATATTCTGCCAAATCGATCAGGCCCGGCACCAAGGCGACCCCATCCAGCACCAGACTCGTGTTCTCCTCGATTGCGCGGTCGAGCATCGCCCGAACACCGACTGAAACCGTAGTGGCCTGGGAGAGGAAACCATCGATGACCGGATCATCTTCGTGCCCCAGAGCGGGCAGTTCACGATACGCATCGAAGGATGAAACGTGGATCGCGGGTACAAGGTCCGCGGAAAGCATGATTCGCATGATATGCCGGATCGAGTCGGTCGAGAGCATACGATTGACACCCAGACGCTGAGCGACCGCTAGAGCCAGCGAAGTCTTGCCCACCCCTGCCGTTCCTCCGAGCAGGATGATGACGGGCTTGTCGGGTTCCTCAAACTCCCGCCAGACCAGATAACGTTCGGCCACGCGTTCGCCGAAACGATTGAGCAGTGCGTCGAAGGCGAGTCGCCGCAATTCGGCCTGGGTGACCTCTTCCCGCCCCTGCAGGATCAACCCAGTTTCTATCTGCCGAGCGACCTCGAAGGCATCGTCGGGGCCTACCGAGGCCGCCAACAAGCTCTGAGACAGCGTCCCTTTTGAGAAATGCGTGCTCCCCCGATTACCAACGACTTTGATTGTGGTGGGAAGCGGAATCGGCGGCTCATTTTCAGATTCATCGCCGAGGATCTCCCTGACGATTTTGCTCAACTCGACGCGCTCGACCGAACCGCGCCCTTGGATTCGGTCCCCGACTGTCTGCGCGGTCGAGTACGCGTCGTCAAAACTGACTCCGCGTGCCATCAGGGCGTGAACCATAATCCCGCGCATATAGGGTCGGACTACGCCGGACTCTTCCACAACCAGTACACGCTGCTCAAGCTCCTCGGAATCCGAACTGGCGCGCACGTCTTCCCTTCGACTGGCATCGGGAGCCGATCCGTCGCTCTCGGGATCCATTGCAGCCTTCTGGCGCGACAATAATACTTCCTCGCGTCCCAAACCGAGCTACGCGTGCGCGTGCGGGTTAGTCCATGGGGCCAATAGGGCCCAGCGCTAGGCGCAGACCCACCACTGTACACGGACGGCACCACAAATACCCGTATCCCGGGAGTATTAACACTTAATCGAACAAAATAGCCCCTTTTTGGGTTAGCTTCCAGGCTCCTTTAGAGTTACCCCAAGCATCGTGAGGGTGATCTCTTCGGGGATCGTCCTCCGCGAGTTCATTCCGGTGATGGGTTCCGCTCGGTGAGCGCCCGAGCATGGTGTGATTTGGTGCGAATTGACGCGATTTAGCGAATATGAGGCGCTACCCCCATCGGTCAGCAGACAGAGGTCAGCAGAGAAACACGGAAGCGGAGGCCGCATTGAGTTCTGCGAAACGATCCTCAAAAGCACAATTCGCCGCTTGGCAGAACCGAACCAAGGCCGGAGTTCAATCCGAGCCTGTCGAACCCCTCGAAGCAAACCCGTCTGCCTCGGAACTCTTTCGCACCCGGGACGTTCTCCAACTTCTTGGCATTTCCCGACGCCAGCTTCAATACTGGGCTCAGACGAACCTTGTTAAACCCTCGGCGAGAACCCAGGGCGGGCACCACAGGTACAGCTTTGAGGATCTCATCGCCCTCAAGGCCGCCAAGCGTCTGATCGACGCAGGCGTTTCGGTCCAGCGAATCCGGACCAGCATCCAAACCCTTCGAGAGGTTCTCTCCACGCTTGCCTTGCCAGCCCGAAAGCTGACTCTCGTTGCCACTGGAGACGTGTTACTGGTGCTCGGCGAAGCGACAGACATCCACACCGTCCGGGGGAAGGAGTGGATCTTTCCGGTTGGAGAATTCTGCCGCGAAGTCGACGCTTGGCGGAAACTTCATGAACCGCGAAGCGTAAAAAGAGAAGTATCGCTCCACACAAACGTAGATTCCTTGAAGAAGGTTTGAAACCGACAGACGGAGGCCAGACTTTGACCGAGGCTCTGACGAAGGCACGACTATCCCGGTGCATTGAGTGGGACGCCTTCGGGTTCAAAACCGGATCACCGATGCGTTGGTCGGCGCGTTGGTCGGCAGGCTCGACGCACCGAAATAGTGCAGGCTGAGGAAGCCACTGTCCAACTGTTCTTGCGTAATCGGGGGATACGCTATGCGAACGATCAGCATCGTCAACCAAAAGGGAGGTTGCGGGAAAACTACGACAACCGTGAATCTCGCAGGCGCTTTGGCGGCGGACGGTTTCGCCGTCCTCGTGGTCGACATGGACCCACAAGCCCACGCCAGCCTCGCACTGGGGGTCGAACCGGATGACCTTGAGGAGAATCTCTACGAGGTTCTGGTTGATCCCACCGGAGCATCCAAACTCAGTAGGATCATCCTCAACGCTTGCCCAGGAATCGATCTCGCGCCCGCCGGAATCGTTCTCTCTGCGCTCGAGCAGAAGCTCGCCTCCGAAAACCACGAAGCGCGAACTGAAAGACTCTCTGCAGCGCTCAGTTCCCTGCAAACCGCCTACGACTTCGTTCTGATCGACTGCCCCCCGGCGGTCAGCTTGCTGACATTCAATGCCCTGAGGGCCTCTCAAGAAGTCATCGTGCCGCTGGAAACCAGTTCGTTTGCAGTAGACGGAGTTCAGAAACTCCTAGAGACCATCGCTCTGCTAATGGACCGTGTGGGCCACTCACTCTCGGTTCGAGTGCTTCCAACCCTCTACGACGGCCGAACCCGCTATGCCCGAGAGACCCTCGGCGAAATTCGCGAACTATTCAAAGAACTCTGCTTCGACTCGGTCGTACGGCTGAACGTGAAACTCCGTGAAGCCGCCCAGAAGGGCGTACCCATCAACCTCTACGCCCCCAAGGCCAATGGATCCTTGGACTACGCGGCGGTCGCCATGGAGGTCGCTCTCGGTGCACCCAAAGATGTCACCGCCGCGATTGCGGAGAATGAAGCCCTCGAAACTCAGTCAGCCCGCGAGATCGTGATCGAATATCGAGATTCCGAGGCTGGAGACGTGAGGATCGCCGGAGATTTCAACGGCTGGGTTCCTGACCGCGATGTCCTCTCCCGCGTCGAAGCCCAGGGTCGAACCCGGGTTTGGGTCAAAGTACTGCGCCTGCCCCCGGGGACCTACCAGTACCGCTACTTCGTCGATGGCAGATGGCGAGTTGACCCGGCGAATCAGGACATTTCAGCCGGTCCCATGGGCCAGACCAACTCGGTCCTCCACGTCCGCTAGCGTCTTCAATTGCCTCGCGACCTCTCCGACGTGCTTCACTACTTCGGGCCCGAACTGGCTCAGTCCGGTGACTCCCAGGGTCGGCATACCCCAGAGAGGCCCGTCTCTGCGGCTCGTTCGCTCGCGCCTCAAATTATCGGCGTTCCCATCGGTGACCGCGATGTCGTTCGGGCGGCATTCACCTGGAACCTCGCGGTTGAGATCGCCCGGCTCGGCGGTCGTGCATCAGTGATCGCACCCGACGACGGTAGTCCCTCGCCGTTGTGGCCTCAGGAGGGCACCGGGCCTCTGGGCGTCGAACTCCGCCCGACCCTTGCGAAGGATCTAAAGAGCCTCGATCGAATCGCCCAGCAGGCTGCTTCGACAACCGCGCTTCGGGGCGGCGAACCGGGGTTGATCTTCGTGAGAATCCCGCCGACTTGGCTCGCGGCTGGCCACAGCGACTCCGGCCTGCTGCGCTGGACTTTGCTTCTGACGTCATCCAGAACATCTGACCTGAAGGAAATCCTCGAAAGCACCAAAATGATCGTGCGCAGCCAACCCCAGGCCCGGGTCGGAGTCACGATTCACGGTGCCGAGTGCCGAAAGGAAGCAGAGACCGCGTTCGGACGGGTGGCGGGAGCTTCCCGAAGAGACCTCGAGCACGACGTTCGAAGCTACGGGCTGCTCGTCGACGATCTGCACGTTTACCGAGCGATCGTTGCTCAACGCCCTATAGGCCTGGCCCATCCCCAGTCCCCCGCGGCAAGAGCTCTCCGCGATGTCGCGCAGTTACTCCTTGCCGACTCCCAGCAGGATCCCCTTGACTGAAATCCGAAAAAGCCAGCCCCAGTCGGTTGACGATCTACGAAGAGACGTCGCGCGGCAGCTCCCACAACTGGATCCCGCGCTTCGAGTCGTCGCCGAAAATATCATGGGGCTCACGTCTCCCATTGATCTGCTGACAGTGAACGATCGGGGCGAGGTCAGCCTTATTCTCCTAGCGCTGGAGGGTGAAAACGATGCCGCTCTTCTGACTCGTTCACTCGCCCAACGCGCGTGGGTCGCAGTCCGGGTATGCGATTGGGCGAAACTGGCTCCTGAACTGGAACTGGCCCCTTCGGCCCCGGTCCGATCCATTCTGCTCGCTCCAGGTTTTGGGGCCGA
>DUCH01000147.1 GCA_012959865.1 Myxococcales bacterium
CGTGCTCATCCAGCGTTTCCTTCGGGCAGAAGCTGGCTGGCCACCGAAATATTCCGCTGTCCGTACTCCTTGATGAATGTAGCCAGCTCTTCGAGCGATTTATCTTCTCCGAGACTGGCCAATTTCACCAACATCGGCAGGTTCATTCCGGTTACCACTTCGACATGATGCTCCTCGTGGAAAGAGAGCGCGACATTCGACGGGGTTCCCCCGAACATGTCGGTCAAAATAAGCACTCCGTCGCTCTCGTCGGCCTCGCCGATGCCCGAAAGAATCTTCTTTCGCATACTGTCAAGCTTCTCGGTGGGATCGAGGGAGATCGAGTGAATCACCCGACTCTCCGGAACAATGAGTCGCAGTGCACGCACGAACTCTTTGGCAAGGTCGCAATGGGCGACGACGACGACTCCGACGGCCATCAGGGCCTCTCCACGTCGCGATGAGCCACATTCACCTCACGACCCAACTCTCCCAACCAGGCACCTAAAGCCTCCGTCATGGCAACCGACCGATGCTGACCTCCCGTGCAACCGATTCCGATAGTCACGTAGGCTTTTCCTTCGTCGTCATAGAGAGGCAACATATACGCAATGAAATCCTTCAGTCGACCCAAGAAATCTCTCCCGCGGTCGCTCTCCAGAACATAGTCCGCAACGATCTTTTCCTGGCCAGAGAGCATTCTCATTTCTTTCTCGAAATAAGGGTTTGGAAGAAATCGCATGTCGAAAAGCAGTTCGACGGCCTGGGGCGTACCGTAGCGAAAGCCGAAGGAAATGAGGCTGACCACCGTCGGACGACTCTCTCCCAGAACGTGGGCTGTGACCCTGGCTTTCAGTTCATGAACATTCAGACTCGTTGTGTCTATAATCTGATCTGCCAGGCTCACCGCGTCGGCCAGAAGCGCCCGCTCCCGTTCGACGCCCTTCGCAACGCTGCCCTCGGGTGACAGGGGGTGCACCCTACGAGTCTCCCTGTAGCGTTTTTCAATCACTTCGTTCGAGCAGTCCAGGAAGAGAATTTCGATCGCGCCGCCGCCCCCTCGCAACTCGGCCGCGACCGAAGGGAAGCTACTCAGAAATCGCTCTTCCCGAGCATCCAGGGCCAGCGCAATCCGCTCAACAGGCGGACTGGACAAAGCACACAGGCTTATGAATTGGGCCACGAGTTGGGCGGGAAGATTATCGACGCAGTAAAAGCCCAGATCCTCCAGAGCCGCCATGGCGGTACTCTTTCCGCTGCCCGACAAACCCGCCACAAAGACTACTCGGGATGACTGCGGCTCACTCATTCGTCCCCCTCTCGAGAAGCTCTACTGGCTGGACTTGAACCCAATGTCGGCCACTCACTCAGCCAAAAAACTGAATTTGCGCCCCGCACTCGATTGCGCTGCTCCAAGACGGGCAAGTTCGATGAGCGATGTCATGCTCCCCGCAGATTGAACAGACACTCCGAATCAGGGCCCGCGCCGGGTGTAGCGAAAAATCTGCCGCATTCCGCGAAGGTCAGTAGTCGCGCTCGTTTCCCCAATGCCACCTTCAGAACTTGCAGTCCTCCTCCTCGATGACCGCTAGGACGTTGTCGAGCCCAGCGGCCTCTGCGAGTTTCTTGCGAAAGTCGGCATTCCTGCAAAAGCGCGAAATTCGAGCCAAAGCCTTCAAATGCTGGCGCCCCCCGGCATGCTCGGGAACGACCAGCAAAAAGAACAGTTCCGTGGGCTGGCCGTCAATGGAATCAAAATCCAGCCCGTTGCGGCTACGCGCAAAGCCAGCCACAAGGCCGTCGAGGCCGGGCAATTTTCCATGCGGAATCGCCACGCCCTCCCCAATCCCGGTGCTCTGCAGCGCCTCGCGCTCTACCAGCACAGCGAGAAGTCGCTCAGAATCGATCGACGGAACCGCTCCTGCGAGGGCTCGGGCCATCTCTTCAAGAACACCGCTCTTGGTCTCCGCTGCAACGTCCAAAATGACAGCATCTCGGACGAGAATATCCATGATTTTCATGCCGCCTCCTCGCTTGGCGGCCGGAAATCTATCCCACTATCCGACCTCTCGCCGCTTGGTGGAGGAGAGGATATTCAGGGATTCACGGTACTTGGTGACCGTCCGGCGAGCGATCTCGATATTGAGGGTCTTGAGCGCGACGACTATACGCTGGTCCGACAGGGGCCGTAAGGGGTTTTCGGCCGCTATCAGCTTCCGAATCTCCTCCTTGACGCTCTCGCTTGCCACAGCATCGCCATTGACCCGGCTGATGGACGAATTGAAAAAATATTTCAACTCAAAAATCCCTTGAGGCGTGTGCATGTACTTATTCGTCGTGACCCGGCTCACCGTAGACTCATGCATCCCAATATCATCGGCTACGTCACGAAGGTTCAACGGCTTCAGGGCCGACACACCGGTCTCGAAGAAATCTCGCTGATAGCGGATAATGCTCTCTGTCACTTTGTAAATTGTCCGCTGCCGCTGATGGATCGACTTGATCAGCCACATCGCCGATCGAACCTTATCCTGCACATAGTCCTTGGCTTCTCGGGACTCGGCCTTCGCCGCGCTGCGTTCCGTGAGAACATCTCGGTACACGCTGTTGATCTTGAGCTTGGGAAGGCCTTCTTCATTGAGCAGGATGTGGAACTCCCCGGCGACCTTGTAGACGTAGATGTCGGGAATCAAGTAGACCGGCTCATCACCTCCAAACGCTCGCCCGGGCCTCGGCTCGAGAGCGCCTATCTCCCGTACCACGGCTGCGACCTGTTCGACCGTCGAATCTACCTGGTGGGCGAGTTTCTTGAAATTCCGCTTTTGAAGCAGATCCATATGCTCTTCTACAATCTGTAGAGCCATCAAATTCGGAGACCTCTGCAGCTTGATCTGAATCATCAGGCATTCACGCAGATCTCGTGCGGCCACGCCGACCGGATCAAGCAGCTGAATTCTTCCCAGGACCGCCTCGACTTCATCAACTTGACATTTGGCCTGCTGAGCAATCTCCTCGACAGTCGCGCTCAAATACCCCTTCTCGTCGAGGTTGCCTGTAATCCACTCGGCGACAGCCACTTCTTCCTCGGAAAAATCTGAGAGCTGAATCTGCCAGCTCAGGTGCTCCGCGAGGTTCGGAGATCGGGTCAGGGTGGCTTCGATACTCGGACGATTATCATCGTCTCCCACACCGCGCGACTCAAGACCCGTCAGGGGATGGGAGTCCATGTAGTCGTCCCACTCGACATCGGCAATCTTGTCAGCATCGGAGGGAGGCTCGACGTTCTCGGCCTCCCCTTCGCTCGGAAGCGCATCAGCCCCCGCAGAATCGAGATCTGCAGCTACCTCGGCCAACTCGGCGGACGCCTCCATTTCGGGGCTCGCTTCCTCCGGCGAAGCCTGTTCGGGCGTTTCGTCGCTGCGCTCGGCCGCGGTCGCTTCCTCGCGCTCGTCTTCCTCCAGACAGGGATTCTCTTGCAATTCGTCCTGGACGAGATCGACGAGCTCGAGCTGATTCAGCTGAAGCAACTTGATCGCCTGCTGAAGCTGGGGCGTCATCACCAGCTGCTGCGATATCCGAAGTTGCTGTTTGAGTTCAATGGCCATGTTGATTCGCTTCTCTACTCCAGTCGACCGATTCTAAGACTAGCTGCAATTGCCTCTACCAACTGCCTCTAAAAGGTGTCACGTCCGTTATACCTCTTTTCTTGAGCGCCGAATCGGGTTTCTCTTCAAGAATACGAGTGATTAGGGGATGGGAAGACATACCATCGCGCCGTGAGCTCATTTTCTTGTCAGATAGGAAAAAACTGATGCCATTGCACACTCCTCACAGCGACCCTACGGAAACCATGCCGAATCGTGTCACCGGGGCGGCAGAGGCCGAAAGCCGGCGTCCCTTAGGGTCGGAAACGAGGAGCCTCACCCCGGGGGTGGATGCTTGACCGCGGGCCGGTCGTGTCCGCAACGCGCGGACGAAGAGCAATTGCGGAGGCTCAACCTCCAGCAAATCACTCCTCGCGGCCGAACAGCGTTCGAAAGGGCTCGTGAGAACCCACCCAGTACATGGGCCGAAGAAGCAAATAGTCGAAAATCACGCCGACCGGGTAGACGATGTAGCCCGCGATCCGAAGGGGGTGGCCCGCGTCGTCGGGCTGATACTCCTCGCCCGCAGCGGGGACCGTCCAGGTGCACAACAGTACCATCAGGGCAACTCCTCCGGCCCATCTCCTTGCCTTGCGGTAATAGCCACCGCGGCTCAGACACATCTTGCTCGCGCTGTTGCCTCGATCCATCATGTGTATCCACCTTCGGCCCGAAGCCGGGAAAACTGACCCTCTCGTGCCCTCTAAATCTAGCCCTTTCCCCACAATAGCGCTGCACGCACGCCCATCAGCGGCGCCAGAAAGCTGGACTCAAGAGCACAAGGACCGTAAAAAGTTCCAGTCGACCTGCAATCATGCAGAAGCATAATCCCAATTTGACCGGTACGGGAAAATGGGAGAAGTGATCGAAAGCACCAATTTCGCCCAGCCCCGGTCCGACGTTGCTCACGCTCGTAACCCCGCCCGAAAGTGCTGTGTCGAGATCATAACCATAGGCCGCGATCACTAGAGTCATCACAGCGATCAGCGCGAAGTAGACCGCCAGAAAGACCCAGATGCCCGCGAGCACATCGTCGGGAACGGGTCTGCCCGCATGCTGAACAGGTGACCGAACGGCGTTTCGATGCCCTGCGGTCTTAAGACTCTTTCGCACCGCATCCATCACCAAAACGACCCTAAGACTTTTCACCCCGCCCGCTGTCGAACCCGCCATGGCCCCCAGAACCATCAGAATCAGCAAGACGAGATGCGCGAAGCTCGGCCACAGCTCGAAGTCGACCGTGGCGTAACCGGTTCCCGTGCCAATCGAAATCACCGTGAAAAGAATCCGGCGAAACTCCGGCACTGCGCCTTCAATGACACCCTGATTCGCGATTACCAAAGTGATCGCCGCGGTGGCCAGAACTATGACCGCCACAAAATACCGCAATTCACGATCCGCTAGAACGGCTTTGGTTTGACCAAATATCAGCTTGTAGTGGAGAACGAAATTAGTCCCCGCCAATAGCATGAAGGTGATGACGATCCATTCCACCGTGGCCAAATTGAATGCGCCCACCGACGCGCCGCGAGTCGAAAAGCCTCCCGTACTCATCGTGGTCAGCGCGTGACAGATCGCGTCGAACCCCGCCAAACCGGCGAACCAGAGCGCAAGCCCCTCGATCACGGTGAGCCCGACATAGATCAACCAGAGGCGCCGGGCCGTTTCCGCGACCCGGGGACGGATTTTTTCGGTGACCGGGCCCGGAACCTCGGCTTTGAAGAGTTGCATCCCACCAATGCCCAAAATTGGCATCAGCGCGACGGTAAAAACCACGATTCCCATCCCGCCCAACCACTGGGTCATCGAGCGCCAGAGCAAGA
>DUCH01000148.1 GCA_012959865.1 Myxococcales bacterium
AACCGGCAGAACTTTGCCCAGGATCTAAGAATTTCGATTCGAGGTTTTGGGGCCCGGGCCCGTTTCGGATTGCGCGGCGTCAAGCTGATCGTCGATGGAATCCCAGCGAGCTTGCCCGATGGTCAGGGCCAACTCGATACGCTGCAACTCTCCACCGCGGGTCGCATCGAAGTTATTCGTGGCCCTTCGGCTTCGTTGTACGGGAGCGCTGCCGGGGGCGTGATCCGGGTCGAGAGCGAACCCATCGGCGAAGGTCTCTATGCGGAGAGTCGAGTGGGCTTGGGGAGCAACGGATACCGGAGCTACGACGCCAAGGCGACGGCCCGGGGAGGCGCGGTGGGTATTCTGGTGGGTCTGTCGCATCAGGACGTTGCCGGCTACCGAGATCACAGTGCGATGGAGAGCAAGATTCTGAGCAGTCGTCTGGAATGGGCCATTGACGAGGTTTCGGACTTGACTGTCGTATTCAGCGCGGTTCAGTCGCCCCTCGCCGATGATCCCGGAGGCTTGAAGGCCGCCGAGGTCAAGGCCGATCGGCGCCAGGCAGCGCCCAATAACCTTCGCTTCGACGCGGGCGAGAGTCTTGATCAGGTGACCACGGGTCTGACCTATCGCCGCCGATTCGGAGGAAAGCATGAAAGCACGGTGGCGGCGTGGTACGGCCAGCGAGATTTCGTGAACAATCTTCCAATCCCGCCGGCGGGCGTTCGGGGAACTCTGGGCCGAAGCTTTGCCGGAACCAGCTTGAAACACGAATACGCCGATGAAATTTTCGGGTTGGAAAATTCTCTGGTCGTGGGTTTTGCTTTCGAAGCTCAACGGGACGATCGCACTAGGACCAGT
The DNA here is from genome assembly GCA_012959865.1 of Myxococcales bacterium. Taxonomy (GTDB): domain Bacteria; phylum Myxococcota_A; class UBA9160; order UBA9160; family UBA4427; genus JAZXM01. Next base: position 844 of record DUCH01000148.1, read on the forward strand.
GCCGGATTGCGAACCGTTGACCAAGCCGAAGATGTGACAAGTCTGCGTGGATTCGTTCGCGATGAACTCAGCTTGCCTCGTGAGTTTGCTCTGACATTTTCATTGGGCTTCGACAATCTTCGCTACGAACTCGACAACTTCCTTGCCCTAGGCTCCGGCAGTTCCGCAGACTCGGGCCGAGTCGATTTCAGCGAATGGAGTCCGGCTATTGCGTTCCGCTGGAATCCCGACAGGGCGCTTAATCCCTACATGCGCATCTCGACCTCGTTTGAGCCTCCCACGACTACCGAGTTCCGTAATCCGTCGGGAGAAGGGGGCTTCAACCCGGATCTTGGAGCCCAGCGCGCCATCAACTACGAGGCGGGAATGAAAGGGTTGCTTTCGGGAAGGCTTCGGTACGACCTTGCGCTCTATCACATCAAAACTTCGGATGAGCTGATTTCCTACGAGATCGCCGACGAGACCTATTTCCGCAACGCGGGTCGTACCGAACGCACCGGGTTCGAAGCGATGGTGCAGGCCGAAATCATTGATGGAGTTCACCTGACGACTTCGTATACCTACTCTCGCGCTGAATTTACCGACTATGTGCTCGAGAGCGGTGAGAACCTCGCGGGTAATCAGGTGCCCGGTGTTCCGGAGAACTCCTTTTATGCCGAACTTCGTTACATGCACCCCGAAGGTTTCTTTGCGGCCCTTGAGGGCCGGGTTGTGGGCGCTTTTTATGCCGACGATCGCAACTCGGTACGGACCGAGCGGTATGGAGTCCTTGACCTCAGGGCGGGGTGGAAACTGGAAAAGGGGCAGTGGCTCCTGACTCCCTACGTCGCAGTGAGCAACCTGACCGACACGCTCTACAACGACAACGTTCGATTGAATGCCGGCTTTGGCCGCTACTATGAGCCGGCCGCCGGGGTCCAGGTCCAGGGCGGCCTAGGGATCGCCTACAGCTTCGAGTAGGGCGCAGCCGGGGCCGGTCGGGGGGCGACTTTCATCATCTCCTTCAATACTTCCTCGAACGGCACTCGGTCGGACGCCTTAGCGCCAGGATTGGAGTTCGGGCAGAACTTCTTTCGCGAAGAGTCGAATGCTCTTTTCGGCCTGTTCTCCTGTCAGCCCGCCGTAGCTGACCTGCACGGTGAGGTCGAAAGTGCCGATCTGACTTTTACGCTGCTCCATCTTTTCGAGAATTTCTCGGGGCGTTCCGTAGGTATTGATTTCTACGAACCCATTGGCGGCTTCTTCCATACCCGACTCCCGGAGTAGGGCGGCATTGTCCGCGTAGTCCCCGTACCCCTTCAATTTCCGGAAGTGGTCGCTGGCCATCTCGTAGTGCTCCATGACCGTGATGTAGTAGTTCGCCATGTGGCGACGCGCGAGGGACTCGGCCTTTTCGCTGCTTGCATCGCAGCAAAGGAAGTCCACGCAGACAGGCGCGGGCGCCGCGACCGCGTGGTGTTCCCGGTAGAGATCGCGGTACCGGTCGAAATGGGGAGCCATTTCCTCCCAAGGCTTTTGCGCGAAACTCATCATCTTGGCGCCGAGCCGGGCGACAACGGGCACCGAGTCCGACGACATGCCCACCGCATAGAATCGATCCTTGAAGCTCGCGTACGGGCGGGGTCGAAGCTCGGTCCGTTTCTGTTTGTAGAATTTTCCGTCGGCTTCCATGACCCCGGTTTCGAGAGCGCTCAGGATGATTTCGGCGGATTCGTCGAAGCGCTCCCGGGCTTCGTTCATGTCGATGCCGAAGGTTTCGTATTCCCGCAGTGCGAGGCCCCGGCCGATTCCGAAGAGTGCCCGGCCCTGGCTGAGATGGTCGAGCACGATCATGCGCTCGGCCACGCGCAGGGGATCGTTCCACGGAAGAATTACAGCACCCGTGAGCAACCCGATCTTGCTCGTCTGCCCGGCCATATATGAGAGAAACTGCAAGTTGTCCGGGGACATGGCGTAGTTGGAAAAATGGTGTTCCACCGCGCTCAGGGTGTCGAAGCCCAAGGGCTCAGCCAGATTGGCCAGCTGAATGTCGCGCTCCCATGCTGCTTGGTCGGTGGTTCCGTCTTCGAAGTTCTGAAAGACCATCAAGAGGCCTACCTGCATCCGCTCTTCCTTTTTTTGGTTGACTCGTTGCGGTCCGGCTTTGCCCGCGGGCTCAGGGCCCGAGACCATGCCTTTCCAGGATTCTCGCCGGGCCCTCGGTTACTGGATCTGCTTGCGCACCCGCGGCACGACCTGACGAGCGATGTACTCCATGCGGCGGCTCCCGCTCTCCACCGACTCGCCGGGAAACTGGGCCCAGAAATGAATGTCGATGATCTCCGGATAATCCCGGAGCATTTTGACCAGGGACTCCACCGCCTGGTCGGCGTCCCACAATTCGTAGAGGCCTTCGCGAATCGCGCTCTCTGCGTCGGCGAAAAGAGGAACTTGATCCGGCGGACCAAAGGCCCCCCAGGCCACGTATTGATTCGCCTGGTAGAGCACGAAATCGGCGAGCTTGGCCGCCTCGGCCTCGGGGTCTTCGGCGATAATTCCCCAATTGCCCGCGCAGATCGCCCCTTTTGTGGACGGCTGTTCCTGGTTTTTGAGCGCCGCCACGTAGAGGTCGTGGCCGATGCCTCCGGTGGAAAGAAAGCCGTCGCCCAAACGCGCGGCGCGCGCGATGGCCGGTTCCGACATGCCGCCCATGAACAAGCGCGGCGGGGTACCGGCTACGGGATTGACCGCGAGCCCGTCCACCCGAAAACGTCGTCCGTCGTGCTGGATCGTCTCGCCGCGCCAAGCCCGGCGCAGCAGGTCGACGCCCTCTTCCATCAGGCTGGGGCGGTGAGAAAGCTTTCTGCCAAAATAATCGAATTCCAGCTGTCGGTATCCGAGGCCCACGCCCAGGTCGAAGCGTCCCCCGGTCAGGATCGAGAGGGTCGCGGAGTCCTCGGCCAGTCGAAGGGGGTCGGCCAGGGGTAAGAGCATCAAGTTGGTGCCAATGCGCATGCGCGTTGTCACCTGGCCGATGGCGCCGGCGATGACAAGGGGGGACGGCGTGTAACCATCTTCGCAGAAGTGATGTTCGGTGAGCCACGTGGAGTCGAAGCCGAGGCTCTCCGCCCATTGGATCTGCTCAAGGGACTCGGCGTAGAGCTTTTCAAAGCTCCTGCCTCCGGCTCCCGGGTTTCGGAAATCGTACCAGAGTCCAAAATTCACTTTTCGCTGTGCCATGAATCCGCCCGGCCCTTCTCGAATCACTCTAACAAAGATTTGTGCCTCGGCCGAAGTGATCTTTCCCTCTGGCGGCCGGCTTTGGGCCGGCGTGACGCTATTCTGATTCGCCGATGCCTTATGTGCCCGAAGATGTGCCCGAAGACTCTTCAGCGATCGACCCGGCTTGGTTGAACGCCGCACTGGGCTCGCGCCATCCCGGGGTTCGTGTCGCCGGGGTTGAAGCGGTCGACCGGGAAGAGTTGACCAACCACCACTGCCGACTTCGGGTGGAGTACGACGAATCTGCGAATTGTCCCGACACGATGTTCTGCAAGCTCCTTCCCAGGGACTCACCCGCTCGGGAGGCGGTTGCGGCGACGGGGATGGGCCTGCGCGAAGCCCGGTTCTATGAGTCGATGGCGATGGAGATCGGCCTGCGTGTGCCCACTCCGTACGTTGCCCGCTGCGACCCAAAGAGCGGTGCATTTGTGCTTCTGCTCGAGGACCTCAAGGCCACCGGGGCCGGAATCTCCGATGGGCTGACCACCGTGGATCCGGATGCTGCCGCGCGCGCATTGGAAGATCTGGCGGCGCTTCATGTTCGTTTCTCTTCGTCCGAGCGCCGGGCCGCCGAGGCGGGTTGGGTGGCAGCGCCCATGTACCAACCGGGTTACGGATCGGCGATGCTCAAGGCGGGACTCGACGAGTACCCAGAGCGGCTCAGTGCCGATTTCGCTTCTTTGGCGCGCCTGTATATCGACGGCCCAGAGGCGCTTCACGCGCTCTGGCAGGAGGGGCCGAAAACGGTGATTCATGGCGATCCCCATATCGGAAACCTCTTTGACCCCGTCCCCAATCCCGGAATGCGCACGGGATTCCTGGACTGGGGAATCATCAGTACTGGGACTCCTCTTCGGGATGTCAGCTATTTCATGAACCTGTCCCTGTCCATCGAAGACCGAAGAGCGAACGAGGAAGCGCTTTTGCGCCACTACCTTGATATCTGGAATAGTGGGAGCGAGTTCCCTCTTTCCTTTGACGAAGCCTGGAGGAGTCACCGAATACACGCCGCCTATTGTGTTCTGGCCTGCTGTCAGATTGTCAGCTTTCCTTCCGGACAGAGCGAGGCGCGGAGGGTGTTCTCCGAAGCATTTCTGGCGCGCAGCGAAGCAGCGATCAGCGATTTGGATTCGCTCTCTGCATTGGTTGAATCCGGAATCGATTGAAGCCCCTCTGTTATCGGGATTGCGGGAGCGGCCGGATGGAACGATTCTTCGGCTCTCCCGAGAATTGGATTCGAAGTCGGCGGAAACAGGATTCAAAAACAAGGAGGCGAATATGCGTTTCGGTATCAAGACTGCCCCTCAGCACACGACCTGGCCCGATATGCTCGATGTA
>DUCH01000149.1 GCA_012959865.1 Myxococcales bacterium
GAGACCCACACGGGCAAAGGCCAGTTCGTAACACTCCCGAACAGAGTTCTGCACCCCCGTCCCTATCACATAGTCGGCGGGCGCATCGGCTTGAAGCATTCTCCACATCGCGTCTACGTACTCGGCCGCGTAGCCCCAATCGCGCCGTGCCTCGACATTTCCCAGCTTCAATTCATCTTGGAGGCCCAGCTTGATTCGCGCGACGCTCTCCGTGATTTTCCGCGTGACAAATTCTCTACCCCGACGCGGAGACTCGTGGTTGAAGAGGATTCCTGAAACGGCAAACAGGTCATAGCTCTCCCTATAGTTCACCGTGATCCAATGACCGTAGAGCTTTGCCACAGCGTAGGGACTGCGGGGATAGAAGTCCGTCGACTCGCTTTGCGGAACTTCCTGCACTCTTCCGAACATTTCCGAACTGGAAGCTTGGTAGAAGCGAATTCCCGGATCGATCGTTCGAATTGCATCCAGCATCCGCGTGACACCCAGGGCCGTATACTCCCCGGTCAGCGAAGGCTGAACCCATGATGTGGGCACAAATGATTGGGCCGCGAGATTGTAGACCTCAGTCGGCCTCGCGTTGCGAATAGCGGTCTCCAGGGAAACCTGGTCGAGCAAATCCGCCTGGTGAAGACGCAGATCTCCATGGATATGGGCGATACGCTCGAAGGTCTCGGTACTTGAGCGACGAACGAGCCCATGGACTTCGTACCCCTTGCCGAGCAATAATTCCGCGAGGTATGAGCCATCCTGGCCAGTAATCCCCGTTACAAGGGCGACTTTCCCGGTCAATTCTCTTTCTCCTCTTTGCCGGGGGTGGTCTCGTTCGTCGCACCTGCCGGGAAGTCATTCTCTTGCTGGAACCTCAGCATACCAAGATTCTTAAGAAGCCTCGCTGTCAGCACGATCACTGCAACCAGGAAAATATAGGCCGAATATCCTTTGAGTTGAGAGAACGAGAGGGCAATTATGCTGAAACAGAGGGTCTGGAAGTAGAGCCAAAGGACTGCCCGGCGATGAGAGCCTTCTCTTTTGAGGAGCATGTGGTGCATGTGCATCTTGTCTGCCAAAAATATCCCCTTCCCTGTCCGAACGCGTCTAAAAATCGAAAGTCCGGTGTCCAACAAAGGGACCGCGAGTACAAGAAGCGGAATGATAAAGGTAAGCAGCGCCGCTTTCCGATACCCCTGGATCGAAATTAGAGCGAGTCCGAACCCAATAAAAAGAGCCCCTGCGTCGCCCAAAAATATTTTCGCCGGGGGGAAATTAAAAGGCAGGAACCCCAGCAAGGCCCCGAGCATTACGAGCGCGATCAGCAACCCGGCGACCTGATCAGCTTGAAAACAGATTATTCCCAGGGTTCCCGCAATGATCACTCCCAATCCCGAAGTTAGGCCGTCCAGGCCGTCGATCAGGTTCATGGCGTTCGTGACGACAACTATCCAGCCGAGGGTAATCAACCAGGAAAGCCATTCCGGAAGTAGATGGGTCACAAGGGTAAACGGATTCGTAAAATAATCGATCACGAATCCGCCATTGATGGCAATCACCGAAGCCAGCACCTGGAAGGGAATTTTCTGCCACGCACCCAAATCGAAGCGATCATCCCACACACCGACTAGAACCAACAACATCCCGCCCGCCATGAAGGATGCCAAATGAGCCTGAAGCTTGGCGGACTGCGGTTGATCGCTGGCCAAATAGAACGCCACCAATCCCAAACCACATCCCATGACTACCGCCAGCCCACCCAGCAGGGGGATCCCCTGCCGGTCATTGACTTTTCGAACACTGGGGCGGTCAACGACGTCGAGAAGTACTGCTATTTTTCCGGCGAGAGGGGTCACGACCCCAGAGGCGATCCCGGCCGCACAAAACGCAATGATCAGGCCAACTGTATCCATACCTGGCCTCTTTCTTTCCGTGCGTGTTGAGCGCCGCCGGCCATCCTAGTAGGGTCCGCTCGAAGATGGGCCCGGCTCGACTCCGTTGAGTAGCAGACCAAGAATTCTCCTCTGATCGAGAATTTCGAGCACGGTCTCAACATCTTGCTTGGGCGTCACAGCCGCGCGAACCACCAGCACCACGCCGTCACTAAATTCCGAGATGATCTTGGCATCGGGCAACCCAAGGCAGGCAGGGGTATCCAGAATGATCTGGTCGTAGAGACTGGCGACCCTTTCAATAACCTCTCGCATCGCATCCGAAGCCAGCAACTCGGAGGGATTGCTCGGTCTGCTCCGGACAAGAAGTACATCCATGTTCGCGTTGTCCACTTTGACGATCGCTTCCTCGAGTTGTGCATCGCCGGACAAAACTTCGCCGAGCCCGACCACCGGCTCGACACCCAGGCTCGTATGGATCGTCGGCCTTCTCAAATCGCAGTCGACAAGCAGAACCTTCTTGCCCACGCTCATGGAAGTGACAACTGCCAAGTTGATCGACGCCATACTTTTGCCTTCGTCAGAGTTCGCACTCACAACGGCAACGGTTTTAAGGGTCTGCTGGGTGGCCAACGAATCAATTCGACCCCGGAGGGTCCTGAACTGCTCCGAAGCGACCGACTCTGGCTGAAGGATCGTAATTCGGCGTTTATTAATCTCGTTCGCCGTCTCCTTCGTCCCGGTCGCCTTCTCCCCGAACGAGAAGATTCGGCGAAGAACCCCACTCTTCCTCACGGGGGCGCTGGCAGGCGTGGTATCCCACTCGGTCGGCGCAACTACAGCCGGCTCGCCGACGATTTTTCGCCGGCGCTCGGCTTCGGCGCGCTGCAGTGCTTCATAATGTTTGGCCATGTTCGCCCCGAATCCCCCAGCTAGCGGAAAAACCTCAGGAGCCCTCTCCCTTTGCCAGGGGGTGCTTTTCGAGAATCCGCACTTGCACTTCCTTGAGCCTCCGACGGAGGCATGTCCAGCATATCCAGATCGCTCGCAGCCTCTCGAATCATATCTGCGTCAACGACACGCTGCTCCCGGGCAAAGCCCATGAGGAGCGCGCTATCACAGAGAACATTCAGCAATCGCGGCGTTCCCCCAGTTATCCGATAAAGGGCCCGCAACGCACCACGCTTGAAGAGTCTCCCGCCGGTATACCCAGCTCGCTGGAGACGATCTTCTACGTATGCAAAGGTTTCCTCTTCGTTAAAAGGGCGTAAATGATGGCTCAGGGCGATTCGCTGGCGAAGTTGCCGGAGTTCGGGCTTCCGAAGCATCTCCTTCAGTTCCGGCTGCCCAACCAGCATGATTTGGATCAGTTTCGAACGGGGAGTCTCTAGATTGGAGAGCAACCGAATTTCTTCCAACATGTCGATCGAGAGGTTCTGCGCTTCATCAACGATCAGCAGAGTTTTTTCATTTTTACCGAGTCGCTCTATTAGAAATTCATTGAGCTGAATCAGATAGTCTGCCTTGTTCTTTCGCCGCGGCTTGATATCGAGTTCCTCAAAAAGAACACGAAAAAATCCGAGGGGCGTTAACCTGGGATTGAAGATGAACGCCGACTTGGTTTGCGAGTCCAACTGCCCGAGCAGTGCATGCAAAAGCGTAGTCTTGCCCGTCCCGACTTCGCCGGTGAGCATTACGAATCCCTTCCCCGCTTTGACTCCATAGACGAGAGTCGCCAGCCCCTCCCGATGCGCTTCTCCCAAGAAGAGAAATGACGGATCCGGAGTCATCTCAAATGGCGATCTAACCAGCCCGTAGTATTCACAATACATGGACACTCCAGAATCTCATCAGGAATTCCACCCGAACTCGACTCCCCGGGTGAAGGCACGTGCACCCGCTGCCTCTTCTTGCGCTTCACCTTCTTCTTCACCTGAGTCGGAAAAAATCACGATGTCATTGACATACACATAAGAAAGAGCTCCAGCCATGATACAGACCACCGCGATACAGCCGGCAACCAGCACCTCCCTTATCAGTCGGCGGCGACGCGCGGCAAAATCCGGCTCGAGCATGATCGCAGGAATCGATGCGAGCACCGGAACACTCGTGGCAGCTTGAAGGCTCCTTGAATCGTGAACGGAAGAGTCGATGGACTCCAGAACGAGACCGACTGTGCCGGCGAGACCAACACCCAAAACCAAGCCCACAAAGAGAATCAGCTGACGGTTGGGCGAACTCGGGCTTGGAGCGGGAAATGCAGACTCAAGAATTCGAAACTGCTCGCCCAGCTGCTTTCGCTCAAGATTCGCTTGGACGCTTGCCTGCTGACGACGCGCACTGAAATCCTGAAAAGAAACATTGAGGTGACTGTATTCCCGGCCCAGAGCCTCGAGTAGAGCGGCAACTGCCGGGGTCGCGGCAATTCGCTCTCGTGCAGCCTCTCCCTGCTCGGTGAGGCGCTCTACATCCTGCCCCAGGGCCTCCACCCGCAAGGCGGAACGCCGTTCTTCAGACTTCGCGTTCTGCTCGGCGTAGGACTCGGGGGGCTCATCCTCGCCGTCTCCCGAACCCTCGAGCCTACCTTCCAGAAGGGCCAATTCCTGAACCGCCTGAACTACGTCAGGATGGCGAGCGGTGTAGCCCCTCGCCCGCATAACACTCAGTTCGGATTCAACGACTTTTCGGCGATAGGCGGGACTCGCCTGATCATTCATGCCTGTCATAGCCCCAGCGGTAATCGCTTGATCCTTCCAGAAAGCTTCGTCACTTAGGGCAAGATCCAATGCGCGCCGAACATCTCGGAGTTGGCCAACCGATATCTGCAGCGACTCCTGGTTGGCCGCCAAATCTTCCGGAAGGTGCCCTGTGTTTTCGTCCTTGAGCGACTTGACCTGCCCTTCAACTTGGGTGAGCTGGGCACTCAATTCCTCGATTGAATCCTGCATAAAATCAAGACTCTGCTGAGAAACGTTGACTCGAGCGTCGATATTCGCCTCGAGGAAGTCGTTAGCGATGCTCTGAGCAACGACCGCAGCGGTGGTCGCTGATCTGGAAGTGAACGTTATTTTGAAGGAGTTGAACTGGACCTCCGCTCGCTGACGCTTCTGGGCGTCAAGCGCGTTCAATACGGGCTCCACGACGACATGGGCTCGCATGATGTCGATGACTTCTGAACGCTGCTGGCTCTCCGACTCTTCGGCGTACAGATCAAATTCATCAATCAGTCTCGAAAGGCGCGCCCGGCTGAGAATCTCCGCGGTCATGATCCCTAGACGTTCCTTCAAATCACTTTCACGGACCCCAGCACTCACCAAACCCTCGTCAACGGCTTGGGGTTCGACGAGAATCGTGGCGTTGGAGGTGTACTGATTGGGAAGCGCCATGGCGACCAAGTAGAGGGCGAGAAAGCCAATCGCCGCCACCGCCAGCATGAGCTTCAGCCGACGACGGATCATTCCTCCAATATCGGGCATCTGAGGGATCTGCTGGGAATTCATTTCTGAT
>DUCH01000150.1 GCA_012959865.1 Myxococcales bacterium
GGCTGGCTTCGCCTTTGCCCAGGCTATTCAGGCCCTCGACAGTGACTGACCCAGGCCGATCGTTGCGCGCCCAGACTCGGGTGTTTCTATCGAGGCATGCGGTCCCTGTGGTAAGGTCGGGTGGCTAAAACTGGCCATCTGCGAAATTCCGGCGGCGCCGGTACTCGCTGGACCCTTCGGATCCTGGGCATTCACGCGTCCAGCCGACTCCGTGGGCGGGGCCACCGCACAAGAGCGGGCTGACCGGCCAAACAAGAGCCCTGAAAGCCTTCGAATCCGGCAGTCCGAATGCAGTCCGAATAGTAGAGAGCCTCTTGAGTAGACGGCCAAAAAAAACAGCACTTGAGTAGACGGCCAAAAAAAGAGCCTCAAAAATAAACAGCCCCCAGTAGAGAGACCCATTGACCGAACCCGTCTCCCACCACCCCTACCCGGATGTTGACCCTCAGCCGAATTTTTCGGAACTCGAAGAGAGGGTACTCGCGCGCTGGCGCGAAGCCGCCACCTTTCAGCAATCCATTGACGCTCGTGACGCGGGCGAGAAGGGAAGCAACGAGTACGTCTTCTACGACGGCCCGCCCTTCGCGAACGGTCTGCCCCATTACGGGCACCTGATCACCAGCTACATCAAGGACATCATCCCGCGCTACCAGACCCTGCGCGGGCGCCGAGTGGAACGCCGCTTCGGCTGGGACTGCCACGGCCTGCCCGCGGAAATGGAAGCCGAGAAGGAGCTCGGGGTTTCCGGTCGCACCGCGATCATGGAATTTGGGATCGATCGCTTCAACGATCACTGCCGGCAATCGGTGATGAAGTACGCCCAGGAATGGGAGCGATACATCGACCGAGCGGCGCGCTGGGTGGATTTCGAGAATGACTACAAGACCCTCGATCTTTCCTACATGGAGAGTCTGATCTGGGCCGTCAAGCAATTGCACGAGAAAGGGCTGCTCTACGAGGACTACAAGGTCATGCCCTACTCCTGGGCCGCGCAAACGCCGCTTTCCCTGCACGAAACCCGGCTGGATGATTCCTATCGCGAACGCCAGGACCCCGCCGTCACCGTGCGCTTCGAACTCGCCCCCCAGCCCGGGGATCCGGGCCCCATGGACGTGCTCGCCTGGACGACGACACCCTGGACCCTGCCCTCGAATCTTGCCCTCGCCGTGGGACGCGACATCGATTACGCGATCTACCGCCTTGGGGATCGCTTCGTGGTTCTCGCCGAGGAGACCACCGGGAAACTTGAAAAGGAACTGGCGGAGGCCGAGCGGGTCGGCGGTCTCAAGGGCCACGAACTCGTCGATCGAAATTACAAACCGCTCTTTTCGTTCTTTGCCGAGACCGAGGGCGCCTTTCGCATCCTGGCCGCCGACTTCGTCAACACCGAAGACGGCACCGGGATCGTCCACATGGCCCCGGGCTTCGGCGAAGACGACATGGCCACCTGCCGGGCCGCCGGCATTCCCGTGGTCTGCCCCGTCGATGACGCGGGCTGCTTCACCGAACAGGTCCCGGATTGGCAAGGGCTGCAGGTCTTCGAGGCCAATACTCCGATCATCCGGGCGCTGCGCGCGGCGGGGGCCGTGGTCAAGGAGGAGAGCTACCTCCACAACTACCCCCACTGCTGGCGCACCGACACCCCGCTGATCTACAAGGCCCTGGATTCCTGGTACGTCAACGTGGTGTCCATCCGCGACCGCATGGTGGAACTCAACCAGGACATCCATTGGATTCCCGAGAACGTACGGGATGGCCTTTTTGGCCGCTGGCTCGAAGGCGCTCGGGATTGGGCGATTTCGCGCAACCGCTTCTGGGGAACGCCGATTCCCATCTGGAAGAGCGACGACCCCAACTACCCGCGCATCGACGTCTACGGCAGCCTGGACGAAATCGAGCGCGATTTTGGCGTTCGGCCCGATGACCTGCATCGCCCGTTCATCGACGCCCTGGTGCGCCCCAACCCCGACGACCCCACCGGCCAATCGACCATGCGCCGGGTTCCCGAGGTTCTCGACTGCTGGTTCGAATCGGGCTCCATGCCCTTCGCCCAGGTCCACTACCCCTTCGAGAACAAGGAATGGTTCGAAGAGCATTTCCCCGCGGATTTCATCACCGAGTACCAGGCCCAGACCCGGGGCTGGTTCTACCTCATGATGGTGATGTCCACGGCCCTCTTCGATCGGCCGCCTTTCAAGAACTGCCTCTGCCATGGCGTCGTGCTCGCCGAGGACGGCAAAAAACTCAGCAAGCGTCTGCGCAACTATGCGGACCCCGAGGAGGTCTTCGCCCGCATCGGCTCCGATGCGCTGCGCTGGTTCCTCGTCTCCTCTCCGGTGGTGCGAGGGGGCGACCTGAAAATCGATCGCGATGGCAAGTCGATTCAGGATTCGATTCGTTTGGTCATCAACCCGATCTGGAATGCATGGTATTTTTTTAGCCTCTACGCCAATACCGATGGCATCGAGGCCCGGCTCCGGGCCGACTCCAGCCATCTGCTGGATCGGTATATCCTGGCCAAGACCCAAGAACTGGTCAGTGGGCTCGAGGCCGATCTCGATCGCTACGACCTGGCCGCGGCCTGCGGGCGAATCGTTTCCCACATCGACGCGCTCAACAACTGGTATATCCGGCGCAGCCGGCCGCGCTTCTGGAAGTCCGAGCGCGATGCCGACAAGCAGGATGCGTACGACACCCTCTATACCGCTTTGGTCGTGCTCTGCCGGGTGGTCAGCCCCTTGCTCCCGCTCGTGAGCGAGGAGATCTACCGCGGACTGACCGGCGAGGAGAGCGTTCACCTGAGCGACTGGCCCGATGAGCTCCAGGGCGCCGCCGACCCTGAGCTGGTGGCCGAGATGGATCGCGTGCGCGAGATCTGCTCCGCCACCCTGGCCCTGCGCGCCGCCGAAAACGCCCGGGTACGCCAGCCCCTGGCCGAACTGGTGGTAGCGGGCGGCGACAACACAAAAATTCACCCCTATCTGGACCTCATCGCCGACGAGGTCAACGTCAAACGCGTCGAGCTCAGCGATGACATCGGCGCCTACGCGACCTTCGGGCTCAAAGTCAACGCCAAGGTGCTGGGGCCCCGAATCGGCGGCGAGATCAAGTCCGTCCTGACCGCTGCAAGAAAAGGCGAGTGGACTACCCGGGAGGACGGAGACGTCGAGGTCGCGGGCACCCTGCTTCAGGCCGGCGAGTTTTCGCTGACCCTCCAGCCCCGTGAAGGCATCGCGTGCCAGTCCCTGCCCGGGAACGACGCCATCGTTGTGCTGGACCTCGAGCTGACGCCGAAGCTCATCGAGGAGGGCATGGCGCGCGACGTGGTGCGCGCGGTCCAGCAGGCGCGTAAAGAGGCCGGCCTGCACGTCGCCGACAGGATTCGGCTCGTGCTGCCTCTCGAGGAACCCTGGCGAAGCGCCGTGGAAAACTTTCGGGCCTACGTGAGCGAGCAGACCCTGGCCAGCGAACTCGCTCTGGAACCGGCTCCGACGGGCGGGGCCACCGCCGAACTTCCCTCGGACACCCGCTATACCCACCGGGCTCAGCTCGGCGGACAGGAAGTACACATCATGCTCGACCGGGTCCTTGTGCCCGAGTAGGGGCGCGTATCCCGCGCCCCTGGGCCGCCGCTCTGATATGCTGGTGAGCAATCGGCAGTCGGTTGAACGCCGTGAGTTTCGAGCCCCCGCCCCTGGGCGGACCCCGCCGTGAAGGAGCCCCGAAATCCATGATCAAAGCTTCGCGATCCCAACGAGCCGTTCTTGGAAAATCCGCCCTCATTCTGCTCACCACGCTCCTCGCCCTGGCGGGCTGTGATCAGCCCGCGAATCCGCCCCAGACCGGCGGAGCAGCGGGTTCATCCGAAGATCAACGGCGCTTTCAATTCGTGCGAGCGAGCAAGCTGATCCTCCGCCTCGACACCCGACTGGGCGTTGTCTGGAAGGTCGCCGCAAACGGCGACGGCGGCTGGGGGATGCTGGGCGCCACGCCGGACGACGACGACGAGCCCAGCGGGAACGGCCGCTACGGACTCTTTGCTCTCAAGAGCGGTATCATGGGTGGCCCCCCACAGCTCTTGCGGGTGGATCGGGCTACAGGGCGTTCATGGCTGGCCCTGGCCAAAGACGGCAGCCGCTGGACCCCGGTTCAGGAGGGCTCGAACCCCGAACCCGATGCCGACTCGGAAGAGGAGAGCAACGCCCAGGACGGCCCGATAAGCCTCCAAGTCGCGCCGAAAGAAACCATTGAGTCCCTGCCCGGCGAGGAGAGCGAAAAGATCGCCGTGGTCGTGCGAGCCCTTGAAAAAGAGGGACTTGCCGTGGAGATCAAGGTCTGGGGCGCCCGTCAACTCGCCGTTTTCAGTCCCGATGCCGCGATCCCGCCCCTACTGAAAGCACTGGGAAGCGAACACCCTCAAGTGGTTGTCGCCGCTATCCAGTCACTCAAGGAAATCGGACGACCCTCGGCGATCCCCAAGATCTTGGCTCTCTCCCAACACCCCGATCCCGATGTTCGCGCGGCCGTGCAGGCAGTGGTGGTGGCGGTTCCCTAGGGGGAGGGGTGGCTGGAAGAGAATTCGGCCAACCACCGCGAGTCATTGGGGGCAGCCCGTCAGGCGCGCGGTCCCGCCCGGGACCCGTGGGTGGACTGGCCTCGGACCCAGCCGCCATTCGAATCTCGATTTGGAATCGCCATGATGATATCGAGCAGTCGGTGCTGTAGACTAACTCGGTTGTCCGAAACCGATTTTTGGGGGAAATTTGGCATGTTCAAGAAAACGTTGGCCCTATTCGCCGGGGTGGCGTTGATGATGGTCGCCCCTGCCGCCTTTTGTTTCCCTGGGGCCGCAGCGGGGGATTGCAACGGCGATGGCGTCGTAGACCAAGCCGACCTCGACGCACTGATCGCCGCCAACGGCACCTCTCCCCAAGGCACGACCTTGGTGAATTGCGACTACGATGCAGACGGATTTATCTCCTTGGCTGACGCCAACGCGCACCTGGGAGCGCTCAACGAATAGCGGGCCCGATTCGCTTACATTTCGAGCACTTGAGAGAGACAAGTAGACAGAATATCAGGATATGGACGGCAGTTGAATCACAGCGCTTGGGGGGGCATTGGCCTTCTCGAGCCAACAGACGATCCGATCTTGGTCCGCTGAATCATCAGTGCGATCAATGCCAGGATCGAAAGACCAAGGGGAATCCATTAATGCGACTCTTTATCGTCAACCTGATCGCGGTCGGGCTTTTGACTTTCACCGCGGGCACGGCGAGTGCCGTGAGCGTGACCCTGGCCGGCGCCAACGGTCAGACCGTCGCGATCGGTGACCAAGTCACCGTGACCATGACCATCGACACCGAAGCCACAGTGGGCAT
>DUCH01000151.1:0-5035 GCA_012959865.1 Myxococcales bacterium
AGTGTACGGAGTGTCATCGTGTTCGTTCCCTGGAGAAGCGCCGCGACTCTGCGGCCCCGGGATTCGGGGTTGGCTATGGGGAGTGACTGGTTGAGTAGTGACTGGTTCGGTGAAACGGCCCCCGGCATGAAACCGGACGACCCTTCGCGACGACTGCGGTCTACCTGCGTATGTACCTGCATGACTTCTTCCTTTTTTTTGCTTTAAAATTTCGGGGATGATTCATAGGGCTTTCTACCATGTTTCCATTTAGAGAATCTGTAGTTGCATAAAGGTTGCATCACCGTTGCATCACAGTTGCATCACCGCTGCATGAACGACAGAAGCCGAAGGCGAACCCATCGCTCGCGGCGAGTCTCAGGGGCTCTAGGGGTCGCGTTTGCAAAAAAAAAAAAAAGCGGAACCTTCTGCGCCCACCATATGCAGTGGGCAGATTCACCTACCCCTTGAACACGGAGCGGTGCCAGAAGAACCCGTTCGGATGAGGGGTTCCGGCTTCGCGCGAGTTCGCTTCCCTCGGTGCGCCGCCGGGAATGCCGCTGAGTCCGGTGCCCGGCGACGCCTTCGCGGTGGTCTCCCACAACCACTGCGACCATCTCGACGCGGAGACGATCGACCGTTCTCCGCCTACGGGCCCCGGATGGGTATCGAGATCCCGAGTTTCCCCTCTTTAGCTCGCGTCTTGTATGGCCCAGTGTCTAGAGTGGGACTTTGAACTTCCTCGACCCCCGCGAGCGGGCCCGCTGTCGCGAACAGGGGACAGGCCATTCAAGCTGGGTTCTGGCAGGGCGTCCGGGTACGGGGGTTACGTTAAATCCCTATGGGGAGCCCCGATGCCAGAATGCGCGGGCCTTCGACGACACCGTCGGCGATGGCCGCCTTCAACTGTGCATCAAGAGCATCCCCGGTCGCTGCGCCGATGACGCTGGTGAACCCGCATTCGAGCGCCATGCGGGCGCTTCCCCGGTGGTGTCAGGTACCGGGCGCCGCCGGTCCCGCGAAGCCTTTGCGGCGATCTAGCGTCTCTTTTGCACGAGCGAGATGGAGCGTCGGTGCGTGAGGCGGCGCGGCTTCATCAGCGCTGTCGGAGCCGGAAGAAGCGGTGAGCAGGGAGCACAGCTTTTCTCGCAAGGTGAGCGATCGAAACGGCTTCTGGATGTAGACCGTCTGGCCGTCTTCGACTGTCGCCAGTTCATGGATTCGCTCGCTGTAGCCGCTGCAGAGGACAGCCGGGAGGCTCGGTCGAATCTTCCGGATCGCCTCCAGAGTTCGAAGCCCATCCATTTTTGGCATCGTGAGATCGGAAAAGAACGCGACGAAATGGTCAGGCTCTCGGGAAAAACGCCATAGCGCTTCTTCTCCATCATTCGCTGCAAGCACATGGAAACCCATGTCCTCGAGCATCCTTTTGGCCACCGCCTGCACGGCGGGCTCATCCTCGGCCAACAAAATGGTCCCGGAGCCCTGCCACTCCGAGATAGCAACGGCCCCAGCGGGCTGCGGGCGTGAAGAGAGTTCGCCTGCCGCTGGAAAGGTCACACGAATCAGGGTGTGGCTACCCACCTCGCTGTCGATAAGGATCGAGCCGCCATGGGACCGGACGATTCCCTGCACGGCCGCGAGGCCCAATCCGCGTCCGGTGAACTTGGTGGTGAAAAAGGGGTCGAAAATCTTTTTGGTCGTGTCGGCGTCCATGCCGACCCCGTCGTCGGAGACCTCTAAATAGACGCCGGCGATCGTTTTTCGTTCGCAAGCTCTCTCGCTGGACTCAAAGTTTCCTTTCTTGACGCTGGCTACGCAGAGATCACAGGGTATCGGGCAAACATCGGCGGTGCTTTCCCCGGTACGAAGCCGAATTTCGCCTCCGTCCTTGCCGATTGCCTCGGCGGCGTTCTTGATCAGGTTCAATACGACCTGGCTGATCTGTACCGGATCGGCTTCAATGAGCGGCAAGTCCTTCGCAAGGTCAAGTTTGAGTTGGCAGTTTGGCGCGAGGCTGGCTGTCAGAAGTCGACCGGTTTCGTCGAGCATCCTGCTCAAGTCCAATCCGGTCCGCTCGCTCCCGCGCACCTTTCCCGCATAGGTGAGCATCTGCTCGCATAGGTCGGAGGCTCTGGTTGCTGCTAGCTCGACTTCTTCGAGCATCTCCAGACTCGAAGACTCGGCGCTCGCCTGCTCCTTCAGGATGTCCGTATTGGCGACGATCGGTAGCAGCAGGTTGTTGAAGTCGTGGGCCAGTCCCCCAACCATCAGGTTGAAGCTCTCGAGCTTCTGTGCCTCCTGGATCTGACCCTCGAGGTGGCGGGTCTCCTTCTCGGCCAGTTCGCGCTCGACAATCGCAGCCTGGAGTTCCTCGCTCGTCGCCCGATGACGTTCCGCCTCGCGGCGCGCCGTTTTACCGAACTTTAGCGAGGAGGCAACGGAGAGTCCCGCTATGGCAAAGAAGAGCACGCAAAGAAACAAAAAGAGAGAGACGCCTCGGGAGTACCAGCCCCCGGCGACCGCGGCTTGGCGGTCTAGGGGGAGGGTTACTTCGAGGACACCTCGCAGGTCGCCAGTCTTCCAATCGGTTCGGGGCGTTCCCGGGTAGGTGTTATGGCATTCTACGCAGGATTCGAGCAGCAGATCGGAAGTCGCGTAGCGCAAGAAGGTCCGGCCGTCTCGCTCCTCGTACTCCTGCACCGGGGTCGTGGGGTCGACGGAAAGCCGGGACCAGGCCTTTCTGGCGAAGTCGTCGGGAAGCCCGGGACCCGACTTCCACGGGAAGGGATAGGGGCTGTAGAGATCCGCCTCCGATTCGAGGTAGTGCGAGCCGATCCCATTGGCGAATTCGAGGCTGAGAGCTTTGGGCAGGGCGAAGGAGCTTCCGGCGGGAATATCTTCGTGGCTCACCCTGAGCCCGCGGGCTTTGAGCTTGGCAACGACTTCCCGGGTGTAGATCCCACGGAAGGTCCGGACGGATTCCGAGAGCACCATCGCGTTCTGAACTGCCGCGGATCGGCGCGTCCTCTCACTCTCACTCGACAGGCTCCAGATCGTCACGGACAGCCCCACCCCCGCCAGAACGAGAAGGGTCCATGAAGGACTCGGGAGCCACTTGGCCAGTGCATATGAGTTATCGCGGAGGGTCATGACGCTACCGGAGCTCCTGTTTTCGGCGCAGAAATGCTCAACACCGAGAAATCCTTTACTGCAGTAGAAGTGCAACTATTGAGCCAAAAAAACCTTCATCGAATTCTCAACGATATCGGGACTTTATGGGGCGGCGGATCGCGGATGAACGCTTGACTCGGTTCATTGTGGCCTGGGGAGTGGCTGATTTCGACCACCGGCGCGGTGCGCGGGAGGCGGGAGAGGGTGGCCGGGAGAGGGAGACTAGCCCCGGGGTTGGCAGAGCCCGGTGAGGGCGCCTGCGAGAACGAGGGTCTTGGGGACCCGGAGGCCGGAGCCCGCCACGGGACTCCCGATAAGAAATCGGCACAACGCCCATACCCGGCCGCCCAGCCAGAACCCAGCTTGAGTGGCCTATCCTCCTCTACGCTTTCTTCGCATCGCCTCAACGCACGCGACGCTACGCGAAGTGGCCGTCGCGGCGCTCACTGAGGCACTTCAGCACTAGGAGGGTTCCGAGTTGAAAGCGCAGTTTCAGACCGCTTCAGGACGCGGCCAATTCGCTTCTTCTGCGCCGAGTCGCAACAGCTGCCCCGAAGTCAAACCCTCGAACGTGTAGCCGCAGATGTATCTGCGTTCATTGGCCGCACCCTTCGCGAGCTCCCACGCAAGACCCTCACGCGCCTCCCGCCATTGGGCACCCCATAGGAACTCGACATAACGCCCAGGCTCGGACGTTGTGCCAGAACCCAGCTTGAATGCCTATCCCCTCTCGGCCACATCTTTGCGAAACAGGAGCGCTCATGGCACTGAAGATCATCGAAGCCCACGTCCAGAACCATCTCGCTAGCGACGCCCATGAGATCCTCGACGAACTCACCGGCCAAGCTTGGACTGAAGACGGCGGGCGCCTCGGGAAAACCGTTCGCACAGTGATCGGCGCCGAGCGATCGGGGGCCGCACTCGATGCCCTCTACGAACGCATCGCTAGCCGCGGCGGACTCTTTGTGTTGGTCGAGTCGCTCGATGCTGTGCTGCCTCGTCCCCATGCAACGAGATCCGGAAATCGCCACGAAAGCCTGCATACCGCGGCATCCGTGAGTCGCGAGGAGGTCTACGCAAGCATTGCAGACGGTGCCAAGCTTCATCGCCACTATCTATTTCTCGTAGTCCTTGCTGCCATTGTCGCCGCCATCGGCCTCGCCCAGGACAACACTGCCGCTGTGATTGGGGCAATGGTCGTCGCCCCATTGCTCGGCCCCAACATGGCGATCGCGCTCGGACTCGTGCTTGGCGACCTGCCACTTGTTCGGCGGGCCCTCTTGACGACCGGGGTCGGCTTCGCACTCACCTTGGTCTTCTCGATGGTGCTGGGCCTGTTGATCGGAATCGATCCGACCACACCGGAACTCGCCTCGCGCACCCAGGTGGGAGTCTGGGATCTGGTCCTCGCATTGGCGGCCGGATGCGCGGGCGCCCTCGCCTTCACGTCCGGCGCACCGACCTACTTGACTGGCGTGATGGTCGCGGTCGCGCTGCTGCCTCCCACCGTTGCGAGCGGGATGCTCCTTTCGACGGGTGAGTTCCGCGGCGCGGGTTCAGCGCTTCTACTGGCCCTCGGCAACGTCACAGCAGTAACGCTCGCCGCGATCTTGACCTTTTTGTGGCGCGGGATGAGCCCAAGAAACTGGTGGCTCGCAGATCGAGCACGAACATCGACATACCGCGGCGTAGTGGTCTTCGTGGCTCTACTCGCGGGCCTGGCTGCGCTCATCGTGCTGTCTGGCTAGCGAACACGACAGCCCTCTGTTCTACCCCGTTGAGCCAATTTGAAGTGCTTATTTGACGAGTATTGCGAAGGTGCTGTGGTCTGCCCCTGCGGCGCGACCTGCATCGTTGAGGACAGACCAGGCATATGCACGTT
>DUCH01000151.1:5045-5377 GCA_012959865.1 Myxococcales bacterium
CAGCCCATGTCTGCCGCCGGCGGCGTCTAGTGGAGTCTCGTGCTGGAACGATTTGAAGTGCTTACCCAACGAGTATTGCGAAGGCGCCGTGGTCTGCCCCTGCGGCGCGACCTGAACTTGTTGACGTGATCGGCGCCGACGGGCTGATGCGACCGGCCATGCACTACCGCTGGAACGACCCCGAAGACAATCTTGGCTTCATCCATTATCAGTTCATGCACTCACAGCGCGATCTGCCGCAACGGGAGGAAAAATCCATCCCAACGAATCCGCACCACCTCGCGGCCGCACGCCTCCCGCGTATCGGAGGACAGAAGCGAGGGGGGCGCAAG
>DUCH01000152.1:0-15651 GCA_012959865.1 Myxococcales bacterium
AATAGCCCCCTGAATCTTTCCAGAACACCCCTTAGACCGGACCTTGGCCCATCGTAGAATGACCGGCTAACCCAGAGCTGGTCACCCGACACGCGACCTACCGTATCCACCAGGAGATTAAAGCCGTGGGCGCGCATAAAACCCCCCACTTCAGACTTGAGCGGCTGCCCCTCGTACAGCTCTATCGCTTCTACTTCCATCCAGATGAGCTTAATTCTTTCGATCACGTCCCCGGCCCCTTTCAGGACCATCAGTTCCCCCCCCTGAACGTCCATATGAATCAGATCAATCGAGTCGACATTGTGCTGCATGCACACGTTCTTTAGGGTATTTACTGGAACTACTATTTCCTCATCAAACTTGAGCCAAGGGTGGGTCCGCTTCGTGCCCAATGGGGCCAGTAGCGAACTGGATTTATTACCGTAATCCCAGTCGAGGCTGTTCGCTTTACCCACCGGATGGCCGGAGGAGCAAAAAAAAGTCGCCCTGCCTTGGGTCTCACTCAGGGCTTCGGGGATGACAACGATGTTCTCATGGCCATACTTAACAAGATTGGATCGAATCTTTTCCACATTCGCGGGAAGCGGCTCAAAAGCCAGCACTCTGGCTTTTGGGAACATCTCGCTGTACTTAATTGAATCGAGCGCTTCGCATGCGCCGATGTCCAGAATAACCAGTTCGTCCTCTCTACTAAAAAAACGCCTTAGAAACCTGGCTATTTTCGGCGGTTTATTGAGATACTTTTGAATCGAATCCATTTTTCCTCCGTTGCGGAGAACTTGTCGTAGAAGAGTGACCCACGACGCGCATCACATTGCCCTGGACGTGTTCGAGAATGAGCCAAGCTTCGTATCTATTGTTCCTACCAAAAAAACGAGCATAGAGTACGGCACATCCCCATCCGAATCATCTATCCCCTACGTCGGCATTTCTTTTCAGCCAAATGGTGGATTCAGAATAGTCGAGTCGTCCCTCTGACTTCCTAAGCGTCGTAGCCAAATCGCATAGAGCTTCCGATCCACACCGGCAAAGCCCCTTTATTAACAAACCTCTTATTGAGCCATTTGGCTGTTTCCCAACAGGTTCCGTGATCCAGGAGTGCACATTGATAACCTGCAAGCTTAAAGGGGGCCTGGGTAACATGCTTTTCCAGGTCGCAACGACCACCGCACTCGCCCTCGACAATCAAGATCAGGCCATATTCAGCTTTAGGAATCACCACGCCGGCCAGGGTCGCAGCCCGACCCGCTACCGCACTACAATCTTTCGAAATCTTTCAGAAACTTCTTGGTGGCTACCACAGCGACGCCCTAAAAAGAGACATTCGTATGCCGAGAAGAATTTTCACTACGACCCAATCCCTTACCAGCCTCATCTAAAGCTTGAAGGGTATTTCCAGTCGGAGAGATATTTCGCCCACTACCATGCGATCCTCCGTCAATTATTTCGCCCGACTGACGAGCAAAAAGAATACCTAGCCGAGGAATATGGGTCTCTCCTAGGCGAAATGCCGACATCCCTGCACGTGCGCCGGGGTGACTACGCAAAGCTCACGGACTTTCACCCGACGCTGACACTCGACTATTATCAACGTGCGCTTGAGATGGTCCCACCAACAGCCCCGGTACTGGTCTTCAGCGACGAAATCGACTGGTGCAAAGAGACGTTCAAAGGTTCACAGTTCCAGTTCGTATCCGAGCGAAACGAGGAACTGGAAATCTACTTGATGTCAATGTGCCAAAACCACATCATCGCAAACTCGTCATTTTCGTGGTGGGGCGCTTGGCTCGATGGTAAATCCGGAGGCAAAGTTATCGCGCCGATACCGTGGTTCGGCGCTGCAGCCAAAGACCACAATACGAGAGACCTGGTTCCCGACCACTGGAACCGGATCTAGCGCCTGGCCAATCGGCATTCTGGCCTTTACACGTGCCCGAAGCATGATCAGCACTAATGACAGAATTTCTCGAACCCGTCACTTTGACTCAAATTCAAAACACATCGTATTCAATCCGGCCCTCCTTGCGAGACGGAGCAATAAGCTGCACAGCGGGTTCCATTTAAAACCTTTTTCGCCTGACTCCTGCAGGGCTGTTTAAAAAAGAACAAGGAAATAGGCCTTCAGTAAGAAATCGGACCGAGACAGGAATCCCTGGCAACGCGAAACGAACGAAAAAATGAATCGCCTTCTTCGTAAAATTTTTTCAAAGAGGCCGGATCTTTCGCCATTTTCTCAATCAGGCTTCCATCGAATCCGTGGAGGGAGACTCGTTTATTGCTGCCCCGATGGGACTGTATCGAGGGCCAGGGAAAGAGTTTTTGAGTCTATGGGGGGAGTGCTTTAGGATGGAAATTTATCAATCAAGTGAAGGGCGCGTTGCTTGAGGCTCATGGGGATACCCCGTGTCATTCGGCGGCCCCTTGCGAGACGGCGGGCGTGAGCATGGTTTCTTCTGGAAATCTTACGTTTGAGGCCGTGGCTCTGTGAATCGGGGAGGACACGGTAAAAGTATAGGAGCGAGTCCACGTAGACCATGGGAGTTACCTCCTCCAGCTTGAGGATTAAGTCCTTGTCCTCCGCATAGAGCATGGACTCGTCGTGTCCCGAGGTTTCGTAGTAGGCTGACCTCCGGAAAGTCTTGAAGTGACTCACGCAGTCCTCGTCTAGACACGAACTTGACGAAGGGATAGACCGGCTGAAACCGGGCTTGCCTCTATTGAGATCGGAGTCGCAATACCAGAAGTTTGAGTACACGAAGCCAGCTTCGGGATGAGCTTTGTAGGCCGCAAGGATCTGCTCCACAGCATCGGGCCCGAGGGCATCGTCCGGATCGAGAATACCGACAATGTCGGTCTCGGCCATAGCTATGAGCTTCTCTTGAGTCCCTATTAAGCCCAAGTTCTGGGTATTGCGCTCTACGCGGATGCGGGGTTCATGCGCGTATTCGGCGTAGACCTCCGACGAGTGATCAGTGCTCGCATCGTCGAGGATAATGCAGTTCCAATGTTCGGATTCCTGGGCGCCGACTGAATCGAGGCATTGCCCCAGGTACTGGCCATTGTTGTAATTCGCGACGAGGAGGGTGATTCGGTCTTCACTCATTCGGTCAATATAGGATGCTTTCTCAAGAGAGGGCGCCATTGGTCTGGGCGCGGCCTGTATTGAATTGTACATTTTTGGGCCAGCCAGCCTCGCTTGTCGCCTATGGGCCCCGGATTGCTTCGAGATCCTCGGTCTCCGCTCTTTGGCTCGTGCCTTGTATGGCCCACAGTGTGGCCTTTCAGGCCCCCAGTCCCGCGTTGCGCACAGGGCCCACCTGCTATGGCCCAGGAATGACTCGTACCGGTATTCCCATCGGTCCGAGCGCCCGAATGGCCTCAGCTGTGTCGTCGGTAGACCCATTATCCACCACGAAGAACTCAGGGGCTGGTGTCAGTATGAAGGGGCTTGCCAGAATCCGAAGACACTCGACGATCGGCAACGTTGGTCCGGCGAAGTTCGAGGAGATGGACCAGACGCAGGCGGCGCAATCAACCTGTCCACTTTTGCGTAACAAAGCCAAGCTCCCTCGGGAGACCCGGGACGGGTAGGCTCTCGATCGCTCCTACCCCATCCGGTAACAGTCGATTTTCGCTCAATAAATTACGGGTTTCGGTACCGACTGAATGGCTCATTTCCGACTCTGGGATTCCGGACGGTAAGATGACCGCCGATCCCGTATTCTATACGAATGATTGTGAACGGATTATGGATAGGCAAACAGCTAAGTGCGATGGAACGTCTCTGCATTACGTCGTATCTCGCACACGGGCATTCGTTCAGGCTTCACGCCTATGATGAACTCTCCAACGTCCCGACTGGTGTCGAAATGGTGGACGCTTCTCTTAGCATTCCACGCGATCGAATATGGAAGTACTCGAATGGTAGTCTGGCCGGGTTCGCCAACGAGTACAGGTACAAGTCTTTGTTTGACGGCGGCGTCTGGGTCGATATGGATACTGTCTGCCTCAAGCCTTTAGAATTCTCATCGGACGTCGTGATCTCTTCGGAGGTTCAGCCCAAGGGTGGAAAGCACATGGGTTTTAGCCTTGTAAAGTTCTCGCCGAATCATCCGGTGATCGAAAGTTGCTACAATGACTGTTTACGACTGGGTAAGCCAAGGTGTAATTTCGGGACGACCGGCCCGAAGTTACTAGCCAAGCACGTGGCCCGATACAATCTCGAACACTGCGTTGTTGATCCCGTCTTTTACAATCCTGTGTGGTGGAAAAACGCGGACCGTTTTGTGACCAAGGAACCGCACCCAATTTCAGAAAAGACGATCGTCGTTCACTTGTATGCCGAGACGTGGCGACGAACGAACAGGGATAAGAATGGCACCTTTCCGAAGACATCGAACTACGAAGTCTGGAAGAACCGGTTTGGAGTCACAACAGAAAACTTGGGTTAGTTTTAGACATCGCGAGTCGTCCGAAACCGGCCGTGTGACCATCTTGCTTGACCGCGATCGCCACCCCGACCTTGCCCGCGCCTCCTCCGTTCTGTCCCTTGCGATAATCGCCGATCTAAGTCTCGTCCGCCTCAACCTCAACATTACCGCCTCAATATTTCTGGACAGAAGTGGCGCCGGAAGGGCAGACAGCCCTGACCGAAACTTGTGCAGCAACGTCCACACGGTCTGGACGCTCCCGAGCCCCGTGTCCTTCGGAAACTGAAGGGCCGAGATGCCCTTTTTTTACGGGCTCTTCTTGCGACGGGCCAGAAAAGAGATACCCAAGAACCACCCGCGAAGCGAGACGCAGGTTCCGTAAAAGACCTTTACTGCGGTGACTGAACTCGGGTATCGGCATAAACGGTACTGTTCGAGCCGTCGATTCGAAATGAACTGACTGCCTCGTCTGCCGCAGCGCGGGCACTCGAACCCGTGCGGCCAATGGGCGCGACGCCCGCTAACCCAGCAATGGGCGTCATTTCAAGCTCCTACGGGAAGGGCCGTGACGGGGGCGCGAAGTCGTCCTCTTTTAGGCCCGCGATTCTTCTTCCTCTTGGGTTCCAAGCGCAACAGACAATGTCAAGACCAGCATCGCGAGAAGCAGAAAATGCTCGAAGAAGAGAAACGAATCGAAGAGTTGGCTGAACAAGAAGGGGCCGGCGACGCTCAGTCCCAGAACACAACTACCGAATGTCCTGCGGCGGCGCAGCAGGGCAAGGCCTGCAGACAACAGGAACACGATGCCCGAGATCAGACTGACCACTCCCCCCCAGATCATCCAGGAGAGATAGATATTATGAACATGAGTAAGCCCACCCGCGGCTACACCGTACTCCGCAGCAATCCCATGACCCAAAAGCGGACGTTGAGCGAACACCTCCAGGGCTCTCTGGTACGAGTTGACACGTAGCGCGATGCCCCCCTCTATCCCCTGAAAATCGTCGAATGCTAGGTCGGGTTTCATCAAGGAGGTCATCACCTCAACGCGTTGAAAGAATCCACAGCCCACAATGGAGTCGAACGCCCCGCCTACTGCAACACCTGCACAAACCGCCAACACCAGCGAAGCGGCGTCCCGGGCCCCTCGCCCTCGGTCGAACCAGAGAAGCAAGAGCCCCAAAACAGAGAAGCTCAGAATCTGGGCTATGAAGATTCCACGCGTACCCCCGTAGGCGGTGGAGCTAATCACGGCCAGCCCGACGAGAATGTGCCTTGTTCGTTTGGCATTCACGCTTAGGTTTTGCCACTTCTGGAAGAGCATGATTGCAAAAACGGTAAAGAGCAACGGGGCTACAAATACTGTCCCGCCCTGGTTCTTGATTCGGCAATGGGTTTCGAGATAGGGCAAAACGTAGGGTGGAAAGTAATCCGAGAAGAAGCGCGCGAAATAGCCAAAGGACATCGCCAGAAATCCAACAAAAAGCACTACAGGGGCGTACCTGTGAAACCAGTCGCCTAGTTGCTTGATTGAGCAAAATCGCAAAAGCGAAGCGACCCCCAGAATAAGCACAAGGGCCCAAATCTCCCAATGGATAACTTTGTCAATCTGTTCTTTCGTCAAACTTGAATTGATAATATTGGTGTCGATCCATGCGGCCTTCAGAAGATGCAGGACCACGTATTGGCCGAAAAAAAACAAGAACAGCGCGTGATCCTGGGAGAAGTTTTCTCTACCTAATTTTGGCCAAATCAAAAAAGGAGCCAGGATGAAAAACAGAACGACCAGTTGTAGACTCGTTCCGAAATAAAAAGTGCTTAGGGTCAGGCACAAGAGCGATATGTCGAAAAAAATGCGAAGTCCATTTGAGTTGCGAATGAACTCAGTCATGCCGGCTGACCGCGGTCGCGAAGCTTTCATGCTTCCATCTCTGCCCGAAGTACTGACCCAGCCACACAAAAGTGGACAAGGCCATGGATACTTGATGGAAGTGCGCAGACTGCATCGTAAATACCTGCGCAACGTGGTAGCGAAGGATTACTTCTATACCTCGGAAAGAAAATCGGAATTGGAGACCGCCGCCCCAAATTGAACAGCGGGGCGTTTTTCCTGTTCAAAGAGAAATTCGAAGAGGTCAACGGTTTCGACGAGGGGTTTGCAGAATGGGGGAACGAGTATGACGACCTGGGTAGTAGGTTGTATCTTACGTAATCCGTCGGTCTAAATACAAGTCATAAAGCATGAACCTACCCTCTTGCCACAGAGGGTAGGTCCAATAAGTTTTCCCGACCCAACAGGGAAATGTATGACACGAAAAAATACGATAATGCAAACATCCAGACTGCATCCGGGCTGAAGCAGGAAACCGGCGAAGAAGTAAAAATGGTGGAAACCAACTGAATCATGACAGTTTCAACCTCAGTGGATAATAACCGGCAAAGGAAACCGCGAATTCTCTTGCTGGCGGACAAACCCGGGTGGGCTTTCGATTTTGCCGCGAGGGCGATTGCAAAACATCTCGCCGGTGCCTTCGATTTCCGAATTGAATATGTCGGGGAAAAGCCGGACCTCAACCGGTGGCAGTTCGATATTATTTATGTCTTCTGGTGGGGTGAAACCTATCATCAAACTTTCATCGATGAACCCGAACGTGTGATAAAGGATGTCACCAGTCACCGCTGGGCGCTGGAGGAGAAATTTGGCCCCCTTACAACGGCACAATTGGTTGAAAAGCACCTCGCCGACGCAGGAACCGTCACCGCAGTCTCCCTTCGTCTCCAGCGGATGATTTCACCATACAGGGAGGTTTTGCTTGCTCCGGAAGGATTCGAATCACAGAATTTCTTTAGTAGTGGCGAGCGACAGGGTTCGCTTAAAATCGGGTGGGCGGGAAATGTCAAAGACAAATGCAAAGGAGTAAAGGACATCCTGCGCCCCGCCGTCTTTCCCCGGTTCAGATTACGAAAGGCAGGCGGTGATTTCGACCATTCGGGAATGTTGAATTTTTACCGTTCCATCGATGTGATTTGTGTGGCTTCCACCGCCGAGGGACAGCCATTGCCCCTAGTAGAAGCCATGGCTTGCGGATGCTTCCCGGTCGCTGTCGATGTCGGCATAGTCCCGGAACTTGTGAAGGATCGAGAAAACGGATTGATTGTCGAACGAAACGCCTCCGCTTTCCGGCGAGCCTTCAAATGGTGCAGGATGAATTTGGCCGAAGTACGCCGCACAGGTGAAACCAATGCAGAATTAGTACTCGCGACCCGAACCTGGGAAAAAACAATCGGGTATTGGGAAGAGATTTTCTGGCGAACCCTGAAACTGAACGGATGGAACCCCCCAGAAAAAATCACACTCGGCGGCCATCTAGATGAAAAAACAAGGAAATAGGCCTTCAGTAAGAAATCGGACCGAGACAGGAAGCCCTGGCAACGCGAAACGAACGAAGAAATGAATCGCCTTCTTCGTGACATTTTTTCAAAAAGGTCAATCGCCGCGACCAAGCAACCACCCCAACTAAGCAACGGCGACAACCAGGAGAAAGTCAATGAATCCGATCTCGCTCGAAGGCAAGGTTGCGGTAGTCACGGGAGGCGCCGGGGGCATCGGGAGGGGCATCGCCGAAAGCTTCGGCCAACTCGGGGCCCGGGTCATCGTCGCCGACTCCAATGCCGAATCCGTATCCCGGCTCAACGAAGAGTCCAGCGCCCAGGGTTGGTCAATCGAGGCGGTGGAATGCGACGTCACAAAAACCGAGCCGGTCCGGGCCTTGATGGAGAGAGTTCAAAGCCGCGAAAAAAGACTCGATATTCTCGTCAACAACGTGGGCGATACATTGCGTCTCTATAAACCCTTCGAAGAAATGACCGACGAGAACATCGACGATCTCTTCGGCATCTTGCTGCGCCACGTGATGGTCTGCACCCGGGAAGCAATTCCCCTGATCAAGGGATCCGGGGACGGCGGAAGCATCATTAGCATTTCTTCGATTGAGGGCTACCGGGGCCTGCCGAATATCGTCCCCTACGCGGCGTTCAAACTCGGCATCGAGGGTTTCACCAAGAGTCTGGCCCTGGAACTCGGCCCCTTCGGAATTCGGGTCAACAGCATCGCGCCCGAGACCACCGAGTCCGAGTCGATCCGGCCCTCGCGCTGGATCAGCCCCGAGAACGAAGCGCGTATTCCTCATTGGATCCCCCTCGGACGCTTTGGCCGCCCCAGCGATACCGCGGGATGCGCGGTTTTTCTCGCCAGTTCGCTCTCCGCATGGGTCACCGGAACCACCCTCCACTGCGATGGCGGCAGCCTGGCCGCCGCGGGTTGGTATCGCCTGGACGACAACCGGTGGACGAACACGCCCATCATCGAAGGCAGCGGGATATAGAACCTCCGAAATCTCATGGGGCGAGGCGACCTCGGCGCTTGCGAAGCCAGGTCATCAGCAATCCAGCAACCCCCAACTGGAAAAGGCCCACCAAACTGCCCCACCACGAGCCGCGCCCGTTTTCTCCGCGCCCGTTTCCTCCAGGCCCATCTGCTCCAAGACCATCTGCTCCAAGACCAATCCCCCCAAGACCAAGAGGCGAGCAGGCCACCAGGTCGGTGACGGACATGACCTCTGCCGAAGAGTTTGGGTCAAGGGCTTGGGTTCCACTGCCTTCGGGAAGGTCTTCGATGGTGACCTTCCCTCTGGCCACGGAGAACTGGTAGTAGATCACCACCAAGCGACTCAGCGCCGAGACCAGCATGAACCCGAGACCGAGCAGCGTCAGGGGAACACTCGAAAAACTGACTCCGCCGGCAAACAGGATCGACGCCATCGCGCCGGCCGAAGCCCCCGCTTTTTTGGCCAGGTCGATCCGATGGGTCATTGGGCTCTGCTCGGCGGCAGCTCCACCCGGGTCCCAGTAGTTCAGAGGGTTGCCCAAGGTATACGCGAACTGGTTGATGGGATGATAAATGGGATCGGGCGACAGAAAACGACCGGTTTCCGGGTCGTACACCCGTGAGCCGAGCACCAGGAAGTCGCCCAACGCCTCACCCTGGGCAAAGCTCTTCGAATCAAGGCCCTCGCCGTATCGCTGGGCGACGCCAAACGGCGAATACGTATAGAACTCAGTGGACTGACCCGCCTGGTTGGTGACCATCTGCACGTTCCCTCTGAAATCGTGATGACGGTACAGGCGCTCACCCGAGTCCCAGCGAATTTCGACCTCACCCAGATCCAGGGAAACGGGCTCTCGATTCGCATCCCCGGCAACCGCCCCCCCAAAAAGCGAACGGGAGATCGTCGTGGGCGTACGGATCGAGATCGGGCGGCCCAAGCTGTCGAACTCCAACTCCACCGAATCCCCAATGCCCGTGAGCAATCCGGCGGCGCTCCAGGCAAAGGCAACCCCATCCCGAGCGGCCATGAACCCGGCTTCATCCCACGCATACTCGTGATGAACCGAACGGTCTGAACCCACGAGGCGGTTCCGTTCGGCGTTGTACGTGAACCGAGCCGTTCGCTCTTCCCCCTGCCAGACGCCAAGCCAATTGCCCAGGGCGTCGAAGCTGTAATGAGGCGCGCCCACGGACCAAGGGCCTCCGATGAAGGACTGCGCCCAGGATTCCAGGCGGGCGCCATGGCCGCCTTCCGCCAAGGCAAACTCGGCCCTGGGTCCCATCACGTAGTTCTCCTCGGAAAAAATCGAAGGGACGGGTCCATCGAGCCAGGATGCAAAGCGGGTCGTGGCCACCACGCAATACGAATCGCCGTGGCACTCGCTCCAGGCCATCTGTGTTGAAGCGATCTCCCAGCCCCCGGGATCGCGCAGAGAACTCGCCTGTAGGAGGTTGGATTCGGGCGCATACTCGAAAGACTGAGTCAATCCGTTTCCGTAGCCGACCTCAGCAAGCCGACCCTGGTCAAAGGATCGCATCAGGATCAGTTCGCCCTGGTCGAACACCTCGGTCTGCCGATCGGCGAGATCGTACGAGAACCCGAGACTGCGGAGGGGCTCGGCTTCGGCGGACATCCGAAAACGTCGGGCGGTCTCCCGAGATCGCAGGTCATAGTCCCGCTCGAGCACTTCGCCGTCGGGGAAAGAAACCGAGATGGAACGCCCCCCGGCGTCGTACGCCAATGACTCCACGCCGGGCAATCGACTATCGAGCAATGATGCGAGGCGGCCGCTGTCCCAGCCCAGTTCGACGCTCTGCTCAAGAACCCCGTCGCGCCGGTAGCCCAAATGGGTGGGACGGCCCGCCACATCGTAGATCGCTTCGCTGCGCATCCCATTGGCGAGTTCGATAGCGGAGAGATCACCCGCCGCCGTGTACTCGTAGCTCGAGGATTGCCAAGCACCATCGACTCGCTCCCGCCGCTCCACCAGGCGGCCGACTGCGTCGTACTCGAAGATCGCGTCGCCACCGTGGGGGCGCTGGATGCCCAGAACTTTCCCGTCGCTTCGATAACTGAAGATCACTTCACCGGCTTCCTGAACCGACGGGGCAGAGTCGGAGTCCCCCGCCATTTCCAGTGCTCGAAGATTTCGATCCTCGTCAAAGCTTCGCCGCTGGATCCCGGGCCGACCCGGCGAAACCGACGACCGTCCGTCCGGGCCCGCGACAAGATTGCCGACTTCATCGAAGGACCGCCAAAGATCCACGCCACCCCGAAGGATCTCTTGGGCGTGCCCATGCTCCCCGTACCCATCGAACCACGTGGAGGCGCCGCCGGGGTCGATCAAAATGCCCAGCATCCCCTCGGCGTCGTGGTAGAGCCAACGGATGTCCCCCGCGCCACTTTGGATCGTAACCAGGTGCCCTCGGATGTCATAGGTTCGCTCTTCAACGAGACCCAGAGAGTCCACAATCCGGGCGACGGGGCGTTGCCCGGGCCGGCTGCGGTACTGCGCCTCCGGCGCGTAGGTGTAATGCACGATGTTGCCCGAGGGCAATTCGATTCGGACCGGATCATCCTCTTCAAAGACCCAGTTTATCCTGGCGCCATCGGGGCCTACCCGAGATGCGGGCCGCCGACCCGACCAGGTCGTAAACGTCGAGTCCCCGGCGGCATCCCGCCACTCGTGCAACCTCTGGCTCTCGTCGTAGCGGTAGATGCTTATTCCGCCACGGGCGTCCTGGACTACGCTGAAAAAGAGCTCCGCCACGGGCTCGAACCCGTAGTGAAATTCGAAGAGCGGGCCCTCGCCTCCCGACTGGGCCACGGCCACGAGCCGACCGTCTTGATACGTGTATTCCACGCGCTCGCCCTCGGAATTCGTGACCGAGGTCAAAAGTCCCCCGGCGTACTCGTAGCGGCGCCCCGGCCAACCCTGGGCCAGGTCGAGCGCATCCCGTGCCACATCTGGCCGACAGTTCGCAAGGTTTTGGAAAACCGCGTGCCTGCCCGCTCGATCCCGAATCCCATCGACACAGCCCTCTTCGTCGTACGAGACTCTGTAGACCAAGCGGCAAACATTCGACCCCCGGCATTGGCTCACCGCCCTCGTCCGCACCCCCCCCGCCCCTGCCGCCTCGCCGAAGAAGACCAGGGCCGGGCGCACCCCGTCCACCCCGGTGATCGCCAGCAAACGATGGGAGTCCGCGTCGAAATGGTGCACCAGCCCCCCCTTGGTCTTGACGCGCTGGGCATCGAGTTTCACCCAATGGGTTCCCGGGATGGCGTCGCCATCGGCCAGAAGCGAGAGATCGTGGACCGCACCGCTGTCGTCGAGAAAAGTTTGGCCGTCGTAGCTCATCTCGAAGGGCCACTGCCATTGACCGGTGGCCGAATTGTAGACAGGCCCCACATCAAGAGAACCGAATAGCGTGTCGATGGAGAGATCCACTCGTCGGTGCAGGAGATTTCCTCCCGCGAGATTCACCTGGCCCTCGGGCACATCGAGCATCAGAGGAAGCCGGTATTGGAGAACGCCCGGTTGGGGGGCAATTGCGCCCCCGGGTACACAACCGGGGCTGGGCACGAGGAGAACGCATTGGATCAGAGCCACCCAGCGAAACCCTCTGCGACGGCGATGCACTCTGGCCATGTATTCTCCTGCTTCTCGCAACGGTTTTCGGGGTTTCTCCTCGAGTCATCAGCAACTCCCATGCCAGTTCTCGGGATTGCTTCGACGAACGAAAGGGAGCTAGAATCAGCCGGGCCGACCGACCCAGTCACACCCGCCACTTACGCCCACCCCTAACACCCACCCCCCGCCAAGCCCAAAGGAGCCGAGGGTGGATTCTTCCCGGGAACTGAAGCAGCGGTCGCCCCATTGAGTCGTTCCAGGGAACACGCTTCCCCGCTTCGGTGGTTCCCCGAGAGCCTCCCGGGCCGCCTCGTTCTGGGGTTTTCCCTGGGCGTGGGGACCGTCCTGCGACTCATGGACGTCGGCCCCGCCCTGCTCTTCGGCGATGAACTCCACAGCCTGGGTGACATGCAGGGCGGCTACGCCCATATCCTCAGCCACTTCAGTCCAACCGGCGGGGGCCTCGCCCTGCCCCTGATCCAGCGGGTTCTTCTGGACCTCTTCGGCGACGGGCACTGGAGCATCCGGGCGCCCGCGTGGTTGGCCGGGCTCGCACTTCTTTTCCTCAGCTTTCCCATCGGGCGCCGCCACTTGGGAGAATCCGCCGCCGGAGTCGCCACGGCGCTGGTCGCGGTGGCTCCGCTGCTCGTCTTCTACTCCCACTTCGCCCGGATCTACTCCCTGGCGGCTCTGCTTTGCTTGCTCCTCTACGACCGCCTGGCCCGTTATGTCCGAGGGGCAAACCAGCGCGAAGGCCCCCAGCCCCGGACCGGGCTGGGCTTGGTCCTGATGACCGCGGCTCTCCCCTGGGCTCATCCCACCGCGCTGGGTTTCGTGCTGCCCGTCTACGCCGGGGCCCTGCTCATGTGCGCGCTCGGGTCCGAGCGATCCCCCAGCCGCTTTGTCCAGGCGGCGCGGCCCCTCACCCGTGCGTTGGCATTCGGGGGGCTGATCTGCGGCCTGGCCTATTGGCCGGCCCGGGAATCCCTATTGGCCTTTCTCGGCGAAAAAACTCGAGCCGAGTACTACGGAGATTTCAGCGTTCTCGACGTAGCGAGTCTGATCGCGGGAAGTCGATCCGCGACCATCGCCCTCGCGATCCTGGCCGCCGCCGGAGCCATCGCCGTGCTCCGCAAGCCCGGGCACCGCCACGCTCTGGTGCTTTTTGCCGCGCTGGGCCCGCCCCTCGCCATCGCGCTGATCCGTCCCTATGGCGACGCCTACGCGTACGCGCGCTACGTGATGCCCAGCCTGGTCCCGTTCTTCCTGCTGGTGGGCCTGGGGTTGAGCCGGCTGGTCGAGGCTATTCCCGGCCTGGGATCGCGTTCAATCGCCCTGCTCGGCGGGGGCGTCGCCTTGGCGATTGGTCTCACTGGCCCCCTCGGCCCCGGGGCGCCTCGGCCCCCGGAACACGCCAACACCTACCTCTCGATGCTCGGTCTCCCCGCCTTCGATGCGGTGTGGCCGGGAACCCCGAGCTTTTACCGCACCCTCGGCCCTCGATCCCAGGCCGAACAAACTGGACTGCGCCTGATCGAAGTGCCTGCACTGACAACCCGAACCCGCCATCTCTACCGCCACTACCAGATCCAGCATGGGGCTTCGTCCCTGGTCGTCCCCCTACCCGGAGAATTTCCCCGAGTTTCCAGCGGCCCCTATGTCTCGTTCCAACGGCCGAACTGGCAAGAGGGCGCCCAGGCCGACTACCTGGTTGTTCACCTGGATGTTGCCCGGGAGATCGCCGACTACTGGCGTTGGCTCTACGGTCCCGATGGCCCGGGGCCCTTCGCCGCCCAGGAAGCCTCCTTCATGGAGCGCCACCGGGTTTATGGAGGGCTGCTTCCCCGGCCGGATCCCGCAACCCTGGCCGCGCTTCGCGCTCGGCTCGGCGAGCCCCTGATCGACGACGAGCGGTTGCGAGTCTGGAAGCTCCCGGGAAACCCGGGCACACCCGACTCCCTCGACTAACTCGCCGGGCCCGGCTGGGCACCGATGCCCAGAACCTCCGCCTCGTACTCGGCCAGGCTCTCAAAGCGCCGAAAGGGCGAGCCCGAAACCGCCGCCGGGTCGGGAAGGCAACTCGCGCCGCTCCGCTTTTGGACCGTCGCAATGGTGTCTTTCAAAGCTTGAAGTGGACTTCCGGCCCCGGGCGACAGGGGCATCGGATCAAAGCGGTTGGCCGTGATCCGAATCAACTTGAAGGGCTCGCCCGAGTCAGCCTTCCAGTTCAGGATCAGATCCATCACCAGCACCGGTCTCGCCGACAGCCCCGCGACCGCCGCAACCGCCACGGCTTCAATCCGCTCGTAGGGAATACGCCCACGGCCGCGACCCTGAATGTCAACTTCCAGCGCGTCTTCGCCGATGCCCACGGGCACGCCCTCAAGAACCTTGGCGGATCGCGGGGGCAACGGGATTTCGGGCTCATCCTCCAGCAAGAGTTCTTCGCTCATCTCGAGGATTGGATCCTCTTCGTCGATTTCGACGAGCCCATCCTCTTTCTCGGACTCGATCTCCGACACCCCAAGCTCGGGTTCCCTCGGAACCGATTCATCGACGGGACTCAGTGGGGAGAGAGTGAGAGGATCCCCATCCTCACCCTCGGACTCCGATTCGCCCGGGTCGAGAATTGAACCGAGTTCCAAAGGCTCCAGGGACTCGATCGCCCCCTCCTCATCCCCTTCGTCCTCTTCGTCTTCCGCCTCCTCCAGGCTGACTTCACCCTCAAGGCCCGCGATGGAAATCGCGGCCGGGTCAATCTCCGAGAGGTCGATGGTTCCGGGCTCGCGAGGCCACTCGTCGGCGGCCTCCCGGGGCGTCAGTTCCTCATCGTCGGCCAGGCCGAGTTCGGCCAAGGCCAAGTCATGGTCCTCGTCATGGTCCTCGTCCTGGGTCTGGGTCTGGGCCTGGTCGTCGTCCAAAGCCAAGTCCAAAGCCAAGTCCTCGGGCTCCGGCTCCGACGAGTCCGCTTCAGCCGCCTCCCCGGACTCTTCATCGAGAGCCAACTCCGCGAACTCGGCGTCCTCTTCAATAATGGCCTCGGCTTCAATAATGGAGAAGCCGCCGTCGGCCTCAACGCGATCCTCTAGATCGACGATCGCTTCGGGGACCTCCGGCTCGGCCTCCACCTCCACAGCAATGGACGCACCCTGGGAATCACCACTCCCGACGAGAGCCTCCAGGCTCTCCCGGGAACCCG
>DUCH01000152.1:15731-28813 GCA_012959865.1 Myxococcales bacterium
GCCAACTCGGGATCGAGTTCTCGGGCGCTGCGAACCACCCGCTGGGCCAGAGCGGTGGTCAATCCTTGAGAATCTTCAACGGCCCGGCGAAGCGCTTCCCGAGCGGCCGCGGAGTCGCCGCGATCGATCAACGCTTCCGCAAGCCGCGTCGTAATCCGGGCCTCGACCTCGGTCTCGGGTGCGTGATGAACAATCTCGAACCAGTCGTCAATCGCCGCCTCCCCATCGCCCCCGCGCAGTTCCTCGGCCATCCGGGGCAGGATGACGTGAACGGCTTCGCGGGCCCTGCCCTGCTCGCAGGCGAGAGCCCACCACGCCCGGGCCACCTCGTCGTCCTGGGGCTCCTCGGCCGCAGCATTGGAAAGCGCGCTCCAGGCCGCGTCGAGTTGGCCCTCGGCCACCGCCCGCGCCGCCAGAGCCAAGACCGGGTTGGACGCCGAGCGGGTGGTGTCCGCGCGACGAGCAAGCCGATCCTCCAGGCCCAGCAGGGCCACCGCCGATGCGCCCAGCACACCCACTCCGAACCCGGCGGCGTGGGCCAGCAAGGGAAGTCCCTCCACGCGATCGAACCAGACCTCACGCACGATGACGTATTCGGCAAAAAGCCAGAGCGGGAGCAGGATCCAGCCGGGCAGAACCAGGCGCCCGCCCCAACCCCGCAGGCCATACGCGGCCAGGAGTGCAGCGAGCAGACCACTGGCTCCGCTGAAAGGAATTCCGCCCTCCCCGGCCCACGTGGCGTGAACCAGCGCGGGCGCGAAGAGTGCCAAAGCGCAGAAAGCAACAAAGACGAGCGATCCCCAGGCCCCCTCGAGTCCGATGCCGGCGACTAGGAAGAAGAGCAGGGAGATGGCAAATGTGATCACCTCGGAGTGGAAGAATCCGTAGGCGAAAAAATCTCGACTCACCCGATCACCGGCGTTCACGCCGTAGTGCCAGGCCGAATCCGCCGCACTGCGAGTCTGGTCGGCCTTATCGGTCAAAACGTCGAACTGTTGCTGGCGACGCGCGCGCAAGCGCGGCGGCACCGCGGCGCGGCGGCGCGGGCTCGACGCCTCATCGCCCAGAATCTGGTCGACATATTTCGCCCCCAACAGCTCCCGGGCCCGAGCCGTAAGCGTCACGTCGGGATGTCGATGGAAGAATTCCTGTGCCTCTTCCCGGGCAAACTCCGAAGCAAGGTCGGCGCCCTCGGGCCCCCCCGCCGGCAGCACGAATCCCGCAAGCATCAGGATCGCCACGAACAGCGTGACCAGTGGCAATCGATTCCCTGAAGAACTTCCCATGACTGAACATTCTCCCGCACGGATTCGAGGTTGGGGGCCGCTGTAATTCAGCGATCCTACCGAAGAACCTATCGGCCGGGAGGGCGGCGAACCGAAGAGCTTCGTGCTTCCCGTAGAAGAGCTTCGTGCTTCCCCTAAAAGCTGTGCTAACCCGTTGTCCTGAATATGAAAATCGCCCTTTCACCCGTGAGCCCTGCAGCCCTCTGCCCCGGGCCCCCAGCCCTTCTCTGGACGCTCTTCTGGACACTCCTGGTCGCCGGCGTTGGCGTGGGCTGTGATTCGGGTGCCCCGGGGGTGCCCGCAGCCCATCCCGCAGCCCTTCCCCCGGCCCAGGAAGCGTCCATCCCCGACCCGCGAGCGGGGCTTTCCGTCGATGCCAAACTCGAGACCGAGGCCCTGCTCCAAGAGGATATCGCCGCCCCCCGCGCGCCCTCGGACGGCGGCGGCCGGGCCTGGCGGATCGCCAGCGACCGGGTGCACGTCGCCGGCACCCGCGCGCGGATCGAGATCGTGTTCGAGGTCGGCCCCCTGGGCATCGCCCAAGACGGCGCGGTTTTTCTCCAGCCCTCGCCCTTTTGGGAATGGGAAACGCCCCAGGCCAGCCTTCCGGACGCCCCGGGATTCACCGAGATCCTCGATCTCCCGGAGGGCGTGCAGGTCGACCTCGACGACCGCACCCCGGGTATGTTGATCGCCTGGGTTCGGGGACGGGCCCTCAAGGCCGGAGAGACCTTTCGCTTCATCTACGGCGCCGGCGCCCTGGGCACCCGCATCGATCGTTACGCCGAAGCTCAGACCCCGATCTACTTGGCGGTGGATGGCGACGGCGACGGCATTCGCGCCTTCATCGCCCACTCACCCCGGATCGATATCGTGGGCGGACCTCCTCGCCAGATTCGCTTGATCCTGCCCACCACCACCGCCCCGGGCCAAACCGTTCGCCTGACCGTCGCGGCCCTGGATGTTCACGGCAGCCCGAGCCCGGTGGAAAAGGCCAGCGTTGTTCTCGTCGATCTGCCACCGGGCCTGGTCGCAGCGCCGGGGATCGATCTCGGAGGAAGCTTCGGCGGCCACCGCAGCGTCGACATCCGGGTGGAGAAGCCCGGCACCTACCGCATCGCAGCCCGGGGCCAGGGCGAACTCGCCGAACTCTCGGCGGTCTCCAACCCGCTGATCGCCCGGGAAGGCCTTCCCCGACTGGCTTGGGGCGATCTTCACGGGCACTCCCAACTCTCCGACGGCACCGGGACCCCGGCGCAATATTTCGCCTACGCCCAGAACGTGGCGGGCCTCGATGTGGCTGCGCTCACCGACCACGATCACTGGGGCATGAAGGCCATGGACAACCAGCCGGCCTTCTGGAGCGAGATCCGCCAGGCGGTGAGCCATTTCAACGCCCCGGGTCGCTTCGTCACCCTGCTCGGCTACGAGTGGACGAGTTGGCTCCACGGCCATCGGCACGTGCTCTACTTCAGCGACCGGGGCGAAATCTACTCCAGCTTGGACCCACGCTACGAAACCCCGGATGCGCTCTGGAATGCCCTGCGCGGCCAAATGGCCATGACCTTTGCCCACCACTCGGCGGGCGGGCCCATCTCGACGAATTGGCTCTATGCGCCGGATCCCGTACTCGAGCCCCTGACTGAAATCGTCTCGGTGCACGGAAGCAGCGAAGCACCCGACTCCCCGCTGCCCATCTACAACCCGGTGGCAGGCAACTGGGTGCGGGACGCCCTCGACGCGGGCTATCGCCTGGGCTTTCTCGGCAGTGGAGACAGTCACGACGGCCACCCGGGAATTCGTAAACTCGGAGAAAGCGCCGGGCTTGCGGGAATTTTCACCGAGGACCTGACCCGGGAAAGCATCCTCGAAGCCCTGCGCGGCCGCCGGGTCTACGCGACCAATGGCGCCCGTATTTTCCTGTGGGTCGACCTGGAAGGAATGCCCATGGGAACCGTCACCTCTGAAGGATCGGGAGAGGGATCGGCAGAAGGATCGGGAGCGGGCCGAGGCGAACAAAGGCTCCAGATCGAAGTCGTGGCCCCGGAACCCATCGTCCGCGTAGACCTGATTCGCAGCGGGGTCAGTATGAGCATCCCGGTGGACGGGCAGACCGAGTGGAAACTTGATCGCACGATCCCGGCGCTCTCGCCGGGCGAGTACCACTATGTACGCGTAGTGACCGAGGGCGAGGGCGCCGCATGGTCGAGTCCGATCTTCGCCCGCTGACCCGGCACCGCCCGCTCCCTTCGCAAAACCCGTTGCCTCGGGTTTCCATTCTGCTGCCTTTTCGCGATGCGGCCCCCACCCTACCCGCCTGTCTGGCCAGCATCGCGCGCCAGACCGAACCCGACTGGGAATGCATCGCTATCGACGACGGCTCGGTGGACAGCGGCGGCGCCCTGGTAGAGGCCGCCGCCCGCCATGACCCGCGCTTCACCCTGGTGTCCCAGCCCCCGCGCGGCCTGGTCACGACCCTGGGCGCGGGGCTCGAGCATTGCCGGGCGCCCGTGATCGCCCGGATGGATGCCGATGACTGGATGCACCGGGACCGCCTGGCCGAACAACTCGCGCTGCTCGAGGCCGACCCCGGGCTCTCGGCGGTGGGCGCCCGGGTGCGCATCTTCCCTCGCGCCGGGCTCAGCCCGGGGAGGCGCCGCTACGAGAACTGGCTCAATGGACTCGGCGCTTGGGCAACGGTTCGGAAGGACGCGTACATCGAATGTCCAATCGCCCACCCCACGCTGATGATTCGCGCCGAGGTGTTGCGCAAATTTGGCTATCGGTCTCTGGGCTGGCCCGAGGACTACGACCTCGTGCTTCGCCTGATCGGCGCCGGGCATCGTCTGGCGGTTCATCCCCGTCGGCTGCTGGGCTGGAGGGACAGCCCCACCCGGCTATCGCGCCAGGCTCCGGAGTACGCCCTGGAGCGCTTCACTGCGTGCAAGGCCGACCACCTCGCCCGTGGCCCCTTGGCTCCGGGCGCCGAATACCTGCTCTGGGGCTATGGCTCCACGGGCCGGACCCTGCGCCGCGCCTTACTCGCCCACGGAAAGGCGCCGTCCCATATCGTGGAAGTCCATCCCCGCCGGCTGGGCAAGCACATTCACGGAGCGCCCGTGGTTGCCCCCGATGCGATTCCCAAGCTGCCCCCCCATCCCCTCCTGGTCAGCGTGGCCGGGATCGGCCCCCGAACCGAAATTCGCCAAGCCCTGGCCGAAATGGGACTGGAAGAGGGGCGCCACTTTTTCTGCGTCGCTTGAGGAAGTGGGGCATGTGCGCCGATGCCCCGGGGCCGAAGCCCGGGACGCGCGCCACGGCGCACTCTTCAGCCAGCGGGGCGAATCCGATACCGAAGCGGCAGGCTCTTCAACCCCACAACAAAAGAGGAGCGGATCCACACGGGATCCCCAGCGGATTCGACGAACTCGATCCGACTCGTCAATTCACGAAACAGCGCTCGAGCCGAGCGCCGGGCCAGGTTGGCGCCAAGACAGAAGTGCTCGCCGTACCCGAATCCGAGATGGGGATTCGGATGGCGGTCCGCCTTGAAGACAAAGGGATCCTCGAAAACCGACTCGTCGCGGTTGGCCGACGCATAGAAGAGCGCCAGGGCATCTCCCTCTCGGATGGCCTGGCCACCGACTTCACAATCTCGCGCGGCGTGGCGCATCATGTAGTTCACCGGCGTGGTCCAGCGAACGATTTCCTCGAAGAGGGG
This sequence comes from Myxococcales bacterium, assembly GCA_012959865.1. Classification (GTDB taxonomy): domain Bacteria; phylum Myxococcota_A; class UBA9160; order UBA9160; family UBA4427; genus JAZXM01. The sequence goes on from DUCH01000152.1 coordinate 20,739, forward strand.
ATTCACGAGCTCTTGATCGGCCTTGACCCGGGCGAGTTCTAAAGGGTTCGCCACCAAGGCTTCCATCCCCCCGGCGATGGCGTTCTTGGTGGTGTCGTGCCCCGCCGACATGACGATCAAGAAATAGCCGAAGGTTTCCATAGGCCCCATGGACTTGTCGGCCACCTTGCCATTGGCCAACACACTGGCGAGGTCATCTCTCGGGTTGACCCGGCGGTCCTCGATGATCTTGCTGAAATACTGAAACAGTTCAAGCCCCAGAGCTTCCATGGCAGCATCTCGGTCTTCGCCCTCTCGCTGGAGATCCGGATCATCGGCGCCAAAGAGTTCATTGGTCACGCGGAGAATTCGCGGCTCGTCTTCGCGCTCCACGCCAAGAATCGTCGAAAGCAGCCGCAGGGGGTGACGCACCGCCACGGCGTTCACGAAATCGCACTCGCCCTCGCCCGACTCCCCCGCCAGTTCGTCCACCAGTTCCCGGGCGCTCGCCTCCACGGCCTCGTCGAGGCGGCTGAGAGCGTTCGGGGTAAACCAGGGGCTCGAGACCTTCCGGTACACTCGATGCTCAGGCGGGTCCATCTCGATGATCGTGCGCATGGCACCCACCCCGCTCTCGCGGTCGATGCCGAGTCCGCCCTGGACATTCACAATTCCGGGCGAACTGAGAAAAATATTGGGTGTCTTCGAGATACTGCAAATGTCCGCGTGCCGCGTGATCGCCCAATAGGGCTGATAGCCTTCGGGCTCGCAACGATGAACCGGCGATGCCTGGCGTAAGGCGGTCCAACTCGAATGGGGATGCCCCTCGTCCTCGTATCCGCTGGGGTCGATGAGATTGAAGCCGTCAATGGCTTCCGGATGATCCGGCTGAGTACTGGACATGAACCTGTTCCTTCTTGAATCCCACCAAATTTTTCCGGGAGACCCGGCTAGAACTCGGCGTTACCGGGTACGCGCGGGAAAGGGATGACATCCCGGATATTGGCCATCCCGGTCATGAACTGCACCAGGCGCTCAAAGCCCAGGCCGAACCCTGCATGGGGAACCGAACCGAAGCGACGCAAATCGAGGTACCACCAGTAGTGGTCCTCGGGCAGACCTTGCTCGGCGATACGCTGCTTGAGATTATCCAGGCGATGTTCACGCTGGGAGCCCCCGATGATTTCGCCGATCCTCGGCACCAGAACATCCATGGCGGCCACGGTGCGCTGATCGTCGTTGCCATACATATAGAAGGCCTTGATGTCCTTGGGGTAGTGGGTCACCACCAGCGGCTTTCCAAAATGCTCCTCGGTGAGAAACCGTTCGTGCTCGCTCTGAAGATCCGCTCCCCAACTCACCGGGAACTCAAACGTCCGTCCGGATCCCTTCAGGATCTCCACGGCCTCGCTGTAGGTAATCCGGTCGAAGGGTTGCTCCACCACATGCGCGAGGGTCGAGAGCACGCTGTCATCGATCCGCTTATCGAAGAAGGCCAGATCGTCTTCGCATTGCTCCCCCACTTGGCGGAAGACGCTTTTTAGAAACTCCTCCGCCAGGTCGGCCAGTCCGTCGATTTCGCAGAAGGCCATCTCCGGCTCCACCATCCAGAACTCGGCCAGATGACGGCTTGTATTCGAATTTTCCGCGCGAAAAGTCGGCCCGAAGGTGTAGACCCGCGAAAGCGCCAGCGCACCGATCTCCGCTTCGAGCTGACCCGAAACCGTGAGGTAGCTGGGAGCCTCGAAGAAATCCTGCTTCCAGTCGATTTCGCCCTCGGAATTGAGAGGCGCGTTGACCGGATCGAGGGTCGAAACCCGAAACATATCCCCGGCCCCCTCGGCGTCTGAGAGCGTGATCACCGGGGAGTGGAGTTGAACGAACCCCTGGGCGTGAAAGAACTCATTGATCGCCCGGGTTGCCGCATCCCGCACCCGCAGCACCGCGCCCAATGTATTGGTGCGTGGCCTCAGGTGGGCAATGGTGCGCAGGAACTCAAAGCCGTGACGCTTCTTTTGCAGCGGATAATCGGCCTCGATGCCGCCCACCAGTTTCACCTCGCTGGCATGGAGTTCAAAGCGCTGCCCCTCGCCAGGAGAATCCACCAACACGCCGGTGGCCTCCACCGCGCAGCCATTCCCCAACCCTCGCACTTCTTCCTCAAACCGAGCACACTCGGGCCCGGCGACCACCTGGAGCCCCGCGAAGCAGGATCCGTCGGAAACCTCGAGAAAGGAAAGATTCTTGGCGTGGCGGGCGGTCCGGAGCCAACCCCGCGCTGTCACGCTGCCGCCGGAGGCCTCTCGTCCCAAGATGTCGCGAATCAATTCGTTCATGCCACTCCCTTTTCGCTCGGGGAGAGGGTAACGCCGTCCAGGCGGTGCTCGCTATGGTTTACCGCCCAAACGGGAGCACGAAAAAATGACGATCAATTGGTTCCCAGGCCACATGAACAAGGCGCGCCGCGAACTCGCGGTCGCGTTGGCCCGAATCGATGTGGTCATCGAGATCCTCGATGCGCGCTTGCCCCAGTCGAGCCGAAACCCGATGCTCGCCGAACTCCGCGGGGACACCCCCTCCATCCCCCTGCTGAACAAAAGCGACCTGGCCGATCCGAAGGTCACCGCCCAATGGCTCGAAAGCTTCTCCGCCGATGAGGCAACCCGGGCCCTGAGCATTTCGGCCACCGACCCCGCCGATGCAAAGCGTATTCCGGGCCTGTGCAAGACCCTTGCGCCCCACCGGCGTGGGCCGGGAAAAACCGTTCGCTGCATGGTCGTCGGCATTCCCAACGTAGGAAAATCGACGCTCATTAACACGATCCTGGGACGCCGGATCGCCGAGGTGGCGGATCGGCCCGCCGTCACCAAGCACCAGAAGCAATTCGAACTGGACCGGGGGGTCTCGGTTTCCGATACCCCGGGCGTGTTGTGGCCCAAACTCGCCGACCAGACCGGCGCCTACCGACTGGCGGCCTCGGGAGCCATCCGGGAGACCGCATTCGAGGTCCAGGACGTCGCGCTCTTCGCCGCGCGCTTTCTCGCCCAGCGGTATCCAGCCCCCCTGGCCGCGCGCTACAAGCTGGAAACGGTCCCTTCCGAGGGCCAAGAAATTCTCGATGCATTGGGACGAAAGCGCGGCTTTCTCAAACGCGGGGGCATCGTCGATACCGAACGCGCGGCCGAGATCCTGCTCCGAGAGTTGCGCAGCGGTGCCATAGGGCGAATCAGTTTCGAAACGCCCGCCGACTTTCCGAGTGACTTGCCCGAAGATTTAGCCAGCGACTTGCCCAGCAATCTACCCAGCGATCAAGAACCCGCGCCGGACTGAACCTCATCCTCTGATCGAGTCAAGAGAGCGAGTGGTCTGCGCGAGTAAAGAGAGCGAGTCAAGAGCGCTAGTTAAAGAGCGCTCGTAGAGAGCGCTAGCGAAGAGAGGCGATCTCCGGTGGATCCGGGGACGCCCCGCTCTCGGACCAAACCCACTGGAAGCCGAGATAGGCTTGCCACCCGATCCGCTCGCGGTTGTCCGAAGCAATGCCGGTCCCCGCCGAAGCCAGCATGTGCAGGTCGCCGCGCATTTGCCAATCAAAGCCCAGGTTGAACGCGAAGTCGGTCGCACTTACGTCCGCGCCGTCCAGTCCCAGGGTGACATCCAGGGCTGAATTCTCGAACCACATTTCGCCCAGCAGGGTCAAGCGATCCGTAGCGCCAAAGAGGCCGTAGAGTCCGCCCCTCCAGACATCCGTGTGGTCGTCGATCCACGTATAACTGAAATCCAGCCCGGCGGCGAAGCGTCCGAAACTACGTTCCACCTGAACGGCATTGGATAGAGCCGCCCGCTTGTCGCCGTCGATTTCCACGATCACCACAGGGGTCCATGCGGCATTCCATTTGGAACCCGCCAAGGGCTGCCACTTGAATCCGGTCACCAAGAGGCCGGACTCGGATTGCTCTTCCCCGGCCCCCACCACGAAGAAGGCTTCGCCCACCACCAGAAAATCGAGTCCGTCGACAATTCCCAAAGTGAAATCGAGCACCGGACCGTGCACACCGATTTCACCGGCTTGTTCGGCGGCCGCCGAGGCGACAATAAACTCGATATTTCCCGCCCCAATCGCGTGGGGATCGTCGAGCACTCCGGGCGGACCGGCCAGGGCCGCTGAAGAGAGCACCCCCCATGCGAACAAAAATGAACCCACAGACCCGCACCACTTGAAAAAATTCAATATCACTCGACTTCTCAATCCCTGGTTAACTCGCCGAAAATTACTCCGTTGAAAGGTTGTCGGCAGTCGACCGACCAGAGTCGACCCCCCCGAGCAAAAAATCCTCCGCATAACATCAATGTCATCTATTCCCCCGAATTCGCATTGTTCCCGAGACCTTGCGTAGCCCGACCGATGCCCGCTCGGGCCTTCTTCAGTGGCCTCGATTCGAATCTTCCACCGCCTGCAATTCGGCCAGCAGCGCGAGATAACCCGCGTGCCGGTGAGTGGATACCCGACCCGCCTCGACCCCCGCCAGCACGGCACATGCGGGTTCGCTGCGGTGCAGACAGTCCCGGAAGCGGCAACCCTCGCCTAGGGATTCCTCGAAGCCGGGGAAGTAGGTCGCCAATTCCCGGGCGGAAACCTCCACCGGACCAAAATCGCGAAATCCGGGGGTGTCGATCAATTCTCCGCCCCCGGCCAGGGAGTGCAGGGTGGCCGTACTGGTGATGTGCCGGCCGAGTCCGCTCGCATCGTTGATGGCCCCAACCGCGAGGTCAAGGTCGGGCAGAAGGGCATTCAGGAGCGAACTCTTGCCCACCCCCGAAGTTCCCACGAAGACCCCACGACGACCGGCTTCCAGCCAGGTGCGCAACCCGCCAAGGCCTTCGCCGGAAAGCGCCGAGACCCGCAGGACCTGGACCGTCCCCCCGTAGCCGGCTGCCACGGATGCGTGGAGTTCCTCCGCCCCCTCGAGATCCGCCTTGTTGACCACGATGAGCGGATCCAGGCCCGATGCCCGGGCGGCCACGAGCCCCCGCTCCACGAAACCCAGGGGCGATTCCGGGCGCGGCGCCAGGACAATGCCCAGGGCATCCAAATTCGCAGCCACCGAGCGTACCCGGCCGTGACTGTCGCGCCGGCGCAGAACCCCGCGTGCGGTTTCCACCCGGAGAAGGGTCTCCCCCTCCACCGACACGCGATCCCCGACTCGAATTGGGGTCCTGCGCGGCACCCGTACTCGCACGGGTCCGTCGGCGTCAAAACGCACCGCCACGGCAACCCCGTAGTGGGCCACTACGACGCCCTCCCGGGCGATGTCGGACGGTTCCATCGCGAAGCACCCTAGCGTCGAGACCCCTCGCCAACAACTCAAGGAGAATATCTCCCCCAAGCACTCACCCCCAGAGCGCCGCCGACAATCCCGAACTGCGTTCGATGCGGCGACCAATGGCTTCGACCAGAACCTCCCGGGAGGCAAAGACAGTCACCCGTTCCCGCGCCCGGCTGATCGCGGTGTAGACCAATTCCCGGGAGAGAATCGGCGAAACTTCCTCGGGCAACACCAGGGCGATCTCGGCAAACTCCGAGCCCTGACTCTTATGAACCGTGGTCGCAAAGACCGTTTCTGCCGTCCCGATGCTCAGGGGCGAAAGCCAACGCGGTTCCTCTCCGGGCGATTGAAAGAAAGCACGATGGCCGCGCTCGGGGCTGTCGGGATCCAGACCAATGATCCCGACGTCTCCGTTGTAGAGATCGAGTTCGTAGTTGTTGCGCGTCATCCCGATGGGACGGCCGGCCTGAAGCACCCCGGAAAGATCCTCTATGGGGTCGAACCCAAGCAGATATTCGGCTTGGGCATTGAGCGCGTCCACGCCCCCGGGCCCGTGGCGATGCGCACACAAAATCCGGAAGCGGTCGAGCGCTTTGAGTTGGCCCGAGGGGGAAGTCTCCTCGCCAAAGGCCCGGTAGCCCTGGGCAATGGTTTCCGCGAGAGCCTTCCCCCAACCTCGGCCGGGGGTGGGCTCCACCCGCCGGACCTCGGGGCGGGTTTCGTCGTCCAGCAGGGCCAGGGCGCCTTCGGCATTCCCGGCATTAATTCGTTGGATCAATTCCTCGATCGCGCTCTCCGCCGCGAAGCGGTAGTTCCGGGTCAGGTGCACGACGGATCTCGGAGCGGTGACCGGCTCCCCATCGATGCCGCGCCCGATATCCCCGAGCACCGCGCCGGCTTCCACCGAAGCCAGTTGATCCCGGTCGCCGAGCAGGATCAATCGCGCGCTCGGGGGCAAGGCATCCACCAAACGACTCATCAGGACCAGATCCACCATGGAGGCCTCGTCCACCAGTAGGACGTCAACCTCCAGAGGGTTTTCCGCCGTGTGCCGAAAACGCATTCCCGATCCGCCACGCAGACCAAGAGAACGATGAATCGTCGACGCCGAAAGGGGCACCCCAGCTCGAACCGCCTCGGAACACGCCAGGGAAGACAGACTGCGCTGAACCGCTCCCTGGAGATGGGCCGCCGCCTTGCCGGTGGGCGCCACCATCTGCATGCGCGGCGCGGGCTCTCCCCGGGCCGCGGCCTGCTCGACCAGGAGCGCAAGGATCTTGACCACCGTGGAAGTCTTGCCCGTCCCCGGCCCGCCGGAAATCACGAAGAAACGCGAGCGCACGGCTCCCTCGGCGGCCTGGCGCTGGAGATCCGGACCCGCATCCCCGTCGGGCAAAGCGGGAAAAAGCCGACCGAGCCCATCGGCAAGGACCGCTTCGTCCACCTCATTGTTCACCCCATCGGCCGCCGCACCGGCGTCCACCCGGCCCCCCAAGGCCGCCGCCAGGGCCTGCTGGTCGTCCCAATAGCGTCGCAAGTAGAGGCGACCCGCCGCATCCAGCACCAGGGGGGCACTCGAGCTCCCCACCGGTCCCCGCCCAAGCACCTCGACCATCTCGCTGTCCGCCAACATCGCGAGCCACTCGTCGGCCGCCGGCCACGCCCAGGGCTTCTCCCCGGAATCCGTGAGCAGGAAAGCGCCGGCGGCGAAGCCGGGAATGTCCAGGCAGACATGGCCATTGCTCACCCAGCGACTGACCAGCCCCGCTGCCAGCAGCAGCTCGCTGCGCTCCTCCCCCGCCAGGCGCCCCATGGCCCGGGCAAAATGTTCGTCCAGGGGAGAGAGATCTCCGCTGCTTCGCAGTCGCGTCAGGTCGGGAATCAAGCCGCGCTCCCTTCGCTCGCGATTTCCGGCTCACCCAAACACGCCGAGAGTGCTTCGATTAATGAACGGGAAGGCCGGTCGTAGAAGATCCCGCATCCCCGGGGCGCATCGGGGGACATTCCGCGAAGAAAAAGATAGTAGGCCCCCCCCATGTGGGTCTCGAAATCGTAACCGGGCAGCCGGCGGGCCAAGTGCCGGTGGAGCGCCACCGCGTAGAGATGGTATTGGAGGACATAGTCGTGCTCCTCCATGCTGGACCGCAACGCTTCCTGTCCATAGTGCTCGGCGTGGTTGCCCAAGTGATTCGACTTGTAATCCACCAGGTAGAATCGGCCGTCCCGGCGAAAGGTCAGGTCGATAAAGCCCCGCAGATGACCTTGCAGGGGCGCAAAGCCCAGACCTCGAATTCGCGCTCCGTACCCCGACGTCCCGGCCTCGCCCGCCCAGATTCCAGAGGCGTGGGCTTCAAAGGCATCGGCGAAAGCCCCGGCCGTGAGCGGCCCGAGTCCCGACCCCGACACCGGCAGGGTGAACTCCATCTCGTCCACCCGATCCTCGCCCGGCAACTGGCCCAGACTGAAATCCTCCAGGGGCCCGCCCAGGGGAGTGGCCAGGGTCTGGCGAATCCCGGCGCAGAGAATCGGGGCCTGGTCCCGGGGCAGGCCGTGACGGGCCAGGCCGGAATCCACCACCTTCTCGAAGGCCGGAGAATCGGGCAAGGAGAAATCAATGGATTCGAATACCTGATGAATCATCGTCCCCGGGCCGGCGCCTTTGGGGAAGCCGTGAAGAAGTACCGGGGGCGCGTCCGGCGGGGTTTCGATTCCGGGAGTCGGCAGAGCCTCGGGGGCGTCGTCGTAGTCGAAGCCCTGGCTGGCGGGGTGGGA
>DUCH01000152.1:28824-31454 GCA_012959865.1 Myxococcales bacterium
GGCCCCCTCCCCAATGACCGCTGGCCCGGGCCACCAAGCCCGAAAAACTCGAAACCCCCCAGCGACTCGAGAGCTTCCGCTCGCCCCGGCGCACCTGAAGAACTCCGGCTTGGGCCACGGTCCGTGGCAATTGGGGTCCCGGTGCCTCGGACAGAGTCTCCACGGAAATTGCTCCGCCCGAGGCCTCCACCAAGAAGGCCAGATCCGTACGGAACTCCTCATCGGTCATGGCTTTCACGTGCTTCCGGGATAGATCCTCGAGTTTGTCGCTGGCCTCGGCCGGGAAATCCTCGGCCCCGGGCGCCGGGTGAAGGAGAAGACCCAGGGCGGAGGAGCCCGCATTCCTGAAGCCCCCCCAAACCACCACCAGCCGATGCTCGGCCCGGGTCAACGCCACATAGAGCAGGCGCCGATTCTCGGCCAGAGATTCCCAGCGCATGCGATTGGCCGCGGTCGCTTGCTCGGGCGAGCCAATGTCCAGCTTGAGGCGGTGCTCCTCCTCGGGATCGTGAAAGCGAGGCCTCACCTTGTCGTCGGTTTTCAGCAGGCTTCCATCCCAAAGGTCGGGGCAATACACGATGGGATACTGCAGTCCCTTGCTGCCGTGAATCGTCAGGATCTGAACCGAGTCGGCGTCGCTCTCGAGGCGGATCAGGGCGTCATCCAGAACGGCGGAGTCCCGGGATCGCGCGTCGATCCGCATTCGCTGAAGCCAGACGTGCAGCGCCAAGGGCCCCATACCGCTCCCCTGACCCGCTTTCTGGACGAGTTCGGCGAGGTGAAGAAAATTGGTCAGCTGGCGCTCACCCCCAGCCCAGGCCAGCAGCCGACCCTGGGCCCCGTAGTCGCGAAAAATCTTCTGGAGCAACGCGATTGCCCCACCGCGCCCCCAACACGCCTGCCAATCCCGCGCGGCGCCGAGCGCTTGCTCCCAGGCGTCCTGACTCTCGCGCATTTCTTCCAGCGCACTGGCATTGAAGCCAAGCAGCGATGTGCACAGAGCCGCTCGGAGTGCTCGCGGGTCGGAGGGATTCGCGGCCGCGGACAGCAGCGCCAGGAAATCCTCCGCTTCGGGCGTGTCGAAGACGCTGTCGTCTCCGCGAACGACATTGGGAATCCCCTGGCGGTTCAGGGCCAAGCTGAGGTCCCGGGCCCAGACTTTCGTCCGGCACAGAATCGCGACATCCCCGGCGCCCACGCTCCGGCCGGGCGAATCGGATTCGTCGCTTTCGGGGCCGATCCGAGCCCCGGAAACGAGCAGGCGCGCAATGTCCGCCACAATTGCCTGGGGAATCAGGCGCTTGGCCGACTGAACCTCCCCGCGTTTGGGGTCGTCGTCGCGCTCGAGCAAGAGGAAACGTACGGGGGCCCCCGCCCCCTCCTCGGCGCGCATTTTTTCCGTCGCCCCCGGAGCCGCTTGGGCTTCGTGGAACGGGATCTCGTCAAACAGAAAGGGCGAAGGGCCTCGCGTAAAGATGCAGTTGACCCCATCGATCAGGGAAGGGTCCGAGCGCCAGTTTCGATCCAGGGTGTACGCCCTGTCCCCGGCTCCGCGCTTGGCGTCTATGTAGGCGAAGATGTCCGCCCCTCGAAAGCCGTAGATGGCTTGCTTGGGGTCTCCGATCATGAAGAGCGAACCCGGCGCAGTCCCCCAGATCCGATCAAAAATTTTATACTGGGTCGGATCCGTGTCCTGAAATTCGTCGATCAGCGCCACGGGATAGCGTTGGAGGACATTGGCCTTGAGCGCTTCCCCGGATGCGCCTTCCAGGGCTTCGACAAAATCCGTGAGCAAACGATCAAAGGTCCGAGTCCCCCGCTCGGTCTGGCGACGCACCCACTCCCCTCGCACGAAAGCCACCAACTCGATGCGCCGATTCAACCACTCGGCCGCGAGCAACTCCGCGTAGGCCATGTCCGCTTCGGCAAAGCGCTGAAAGCTCTCAAAGATCGGGTGCTCGGGCGGCGTCGACTTATTGGCTGTCTTGCCCTCTATTTCCTGGCGAGTGAACTTCATGAACTTCGAGTCGAAAGCCTTGCCGTCCTTGCTGAAGGTCGCCCGACCGGGAATCGGGCGCGCCAAAACATCGTCCACCTCCCGGGGCCAGACCGATTCGACGACGGGCTTCTGCGGGTAACTTCCGTTCTTGAGAATCTTTTGACGCGCGCATTGGACAACCAACTCCACCGCATCCGGGCCCGATGCCTGCCAGTCCCTTCCCGCCGCTTCGAAAGCCTGGCGCCAGGCCTTGGCCGCCGCCTGGATTTCAGCGCCGAGGGGCGTCGGCGTATCCGGAACAACCTCGATTCCCGGCGGCGAGAGCACCGCCGAGGCCAGCTTGGACAACGCCCGGGCCGAGGTCGAGGGCTGAATGCCCAGCCAGCGAACGAAATCCCCCGGCGCATCGAAGAGCGTCCGAGTCCAATAATCCTCCACCACTTCGGCCACGAGCAGGGAATCGTTCTTGACCAATTCGGTCCCGAAGGCCACGCCACTCTCAAAAGCGTTTTCTTCGAGGACGCCGTCGCAAAAACCGTGAATGGTGGAAATTGCAGCCTCGTCGAAACCCCGCAGAGCTTCCACCAGGCGATCTCGATCCCGAGCGGGCTCGCCACGTTTAACGCTACCG
>DUCH01000153.1:0-1913 GCA_012959865.1 Myxococcales bacterium
TCTCGCACCTTTCACGGATGGAGAATTGTTTGAGGGCGAAATCCGGCTCTCTACCCAAGTGGCGAACACCAGGGCTTGGATGAAACTGTGAAGGGACCGGGCCGAAGTCGAGCATGTCAATGAGAACCCACCGATCCCTTTGAACGACGTTGGGCCGCTCGTCTGGATTCCGGTTGCGCCTGGATTAGCTCCTCAGAAGCAATATCCAGCGACTAACTGCGAACCCGTCGATTCTCTGAATCGTAAAGCGAACCCTTGCCGACAACTCGGACGGTCATCGGATACTGGCCATCTCCTCCTTCATCGAAATATTCCAGAACGAGTTTCCTTCCCACCCGGGCGCTATCTCGCGGGAGGTACCCCATCACCACATGCGCACCCACTGAAGGGCAGTAGGAAGTCCCCGTTGTGTAGGACCGTCGGCCCTCGGAATCGACTAGCGTTTCGAGGCTGTCGGCATCGAGAATAGGCGAGGTTCCCACGGGATAACGTGCCATCCCATCGCCGACCTGCAGAGTATCAAGAGTCAGGGTACAGAGAATGGCGGAAGGATCGACGCTGCGTTGTTCGAGATAGGCAGCCTTTCCGACAAACTCCGCCACTTTGACTTGGCTCCGATGGATCGCGGCCTCGTAGGCGTTGTATTCAGTCTCCAGGTCTGTCCCCTGGACGCGAAAGCTTTTCTCCAGCCGGCGACTTGTGGCATAGGTTTCGATTCCTACGGGCACAACGCCCGCTTCCAGAAAAGCATCGTAGAGAGGCAGGCCGACGGCTGGGTCATTTTCGAAATACAGTTCCCACCCGAGCTCACCGACGTACGAGATGCGCGCCGCCCATACCGGAACCTTCATTCCGCCTGGCAACGAGAGCTGTAACTCCTGCGCGGTTCCAAACGGGAACAGTCGGTCCGAAATCGTATTCGGATCAACAAACTGCCCAAGCGCAACACGGGCCTCGGGGCCCCAGAGTCCGAGAGTCGCCAGATCATGGGTCCGAATCTGCAGATTCGCATTGAGGCCCCCGTCGTCACGTGCGTTGCGAATCCAAACCCAGTCCCGGTTCCCATCGGCTCCACCCGTGATCACGCGGAATCGATCTTTAGACAGTCGACAGATCGTGAGATCCGATTGCACGCCGCCCAGAGGGTTGAGGAAGTTCGTGTAGACCACCTTGCCATGGGGCGTGCTGCCCCCCACGCGTGCGACAGAGAGAGATTCCAATAGTGCCTCGGCATCTGAACCCTCGACATCGAAGATCGCAAAGTGGGATAGATTGATCATCCCCACGCCGTCGCTCATAGCCAGGTGCTCGGCGTTGGCCGTTTCATAGGGGACATGACGCCGGTCCCATTCATTTTCACGAACGGGGACTCCAGAGAGGATGTCCTTGAGTCGCTCTTCGTTAGCCGCATACGCGTAGGCGCGCTCCCAGCCAGCGATCTCGTTATCGAAATAGCCTCCCAGCTCTTTTTCCCGCTCGTAGAAGGGACTGTGGAAGACATCTCGACCTGTTGCCCAGGGCTCGCGCGGATGGACCGGCGGGTTGTAGATCTTCTGCGAGTTCTCAAAACATCGGCCGTGTACGTATTCGCCTTCTTTTTGGAACGGGTAGAAGCGTGCGATGTCGGCGGTGTGGGGATCCATGGAGGCGGCTCCGTTGACGATCCATTCTGCGCAAATCCTTGCCACACCGGGCCCATCCTTCACCCAGACCGCTTCACAAAGCCAAAGGCCCCGCACCTCAGGACTTTCTCCAACAAGAGATCCGTTATCGACGGAAACCGACAAGAGTCCATTAAACGAGGTTCTCTCGTCCCACCCGAGATTTTCAAAAATAGGCACCGTTTCGCTGGCGCGGGACAGGGGTTCTGCAATCTCATCCAGCGAGAGAAACCGCATTGAAGGCGAAACCTT
>DUCH01000153.1:1983-5342 GCA_012959865.1 Myxococcales bacterium
ATATCCCGCACATCGACAAGACGCGGCAGCTTTTCTTCGTAGTAGCCCCATTCGAGCATCCCCCCCTCGCTGCGCCCAGTATCTCGCACGTAGGCAGAGTTCCCTTGATCTCGCAGGAGCGGGTGAACGAGATATTCCTCGGTGTCACGGATGCTTTCGAGGGGGCCAAAAAAGAGCAAGGGGTGTTCTACCGGCCAGAGGGGCACGGGAACGCCCGCCATTTCCCCAACCGCCGGTCCCCAGATTCCGCAAGTCACCACGACCAGCGGGGCACGGATGGTTCCCTTTTCAGTGTGTACCCCCTCAATACGCCCATCGACAATTTCAAAACCAGTAGCGGGGGTGTTGGTGAAGGTTTCAAGCGCTCCCGCAGTTTCAGCACGCTCGATCATTTGATGGACGACATCGAGTGAGCGTGGGACAACCAGTCCTGCATCCGCGTCCCACAATGCACCGCAGATCGAACTCTCTTCGAGGAGCGGGAATTTCTCTTTTGCTTCCCGCGCAGAAATCAATCGAACCTCACTGCCGAATGCCTTTCCGGAAGCGACTTTTCGCTTCAATTCTTCCCAACGCTCCTCGTCCCCGACCCGACAGATTTCCATACCGCCACGCTTGAGAAAGAACCCATTGTCGTCATAGAATTTTCGGCTGTACGTGGTGGTCCAGTTGCTGAACTTATCGTGACCAGTATTGAAGATGAAGTCAGATGCGTGAGAGGTCGAGCCAATGTCCGATGGGATCGATCCTGATTTTTCAAGGCCAACAATATTCCGAAACCCCAACTCCCATAACGAGTGCGCCAGGGATGCACCGACGATACCCCCAACGCCCACGATGACGGCGTCCGCCGCAGCTGGAAACCTTTCTGAACTCACGAGCAGGCACTCCACGAAGTCGTTCTAGGAAAAGCGAATTGCGGGTTCAAAACGACTCCATAGGACTCAAGCCGAGGGGTGAACCAACACACGGCCCACCTTGGGGCGGCCCGGAAATCTAGACTAATGCTCAGGGATCTGCCGCAGCAATCTTCTGCTTTCTTCCAGGCGCCCCGAAGTGCCCGAAATAAATTCGGCGAGGGCCCCGGGGCGGGGCTTCGGCGAGGGCCTGGGATACTTCGATAACCCGAAACCGAGCACCATTGAATCCGGGCAGCCCGAGTGCCCGAGGAAGCCTTGCCCCTCTCCAACTGTCGGGAAGACAGCATCGAACCCCGATAGCAGTCGATTGTCCCCGCACGTATTCCGCTCGGTACGCGTGCATCTCCTCTACGGGGACAGCTCTGCCCCTGCGGTTCGGCGCCACCGATTTCACGGGCGCCGTCTCCATGAAGCCATGCAGCGCACGACGGAAAGATTCCCAGGAGGGATTTATCTGACGGTGTTCGAAATGTCGATCGCGGAGTACCCCGATTCTCTCGATTTCGAGTTCAATCAGATCACCATCCTCGAGAAAGCGCTTGTGCTCGACGAGGGAGCCGAGCGGGACCGTGCCCGACCCGAAGATCTCGCCCGGATAGATCGTTTCGTCCCGACTGATGTAGGACACGACGTCTTCAACCTTGTGGTCCATTTGCCGGGTGCTTCCGCGCGAGATTTCTTCTCCATTCACCCTCGCGACCATCGTCAGGTCGTCGACGTCGACTGCGTCAGCGGTCACACTACAGGGCCCGAAGACGTTCCCCGCCTCGCCAACTCAATTTCAAATTCTTTTCCATGACGCGCACAAGCAACTGGCCCAGACTCGTTCTTCCAAATATCCCAACGACCTCAATGTTTCAATCCGGGCCCTAGCTCGACTCCTAAATGACTGAGTCGGAGCTTACCTCGTCGCTTCGCCGCAATAAATCGAGGAGTGATTTGCCCGTGAACCCTGTTGGGCTCTCTTTTAACTCGAACCCGCCGATGGACTCAGCGAAGATCGAAGGCCACCGCATCGCCGGGCTGGGCGGTAGGCTCGAGACTTGCCAGTTTACCCTGCCAGAGCCGCCGGACTGAGTTGATGAGAAAAATCGCCGATGCGTGTTCGAGAGACGCGAGCGGCAGAACACGCTCCTCAATTTCCCCTCTCTCCAGAAGGTGTGCACGATAGGTGCCCGGAAGAAGGCCCGAAGAAAGCGGCGGAGTCAGCCTCTGTTCGTCGATTTCCAGGACGACGTTCGCGCTGCAGGTCTCCGTGAGTTCGTGTCGCTCGTTCCAGAGCAATACGTCGTCGGCATCCGGATGCTGCGCGAGGGCGCGCTGGTAAACTTCTCGCCGCGACGTCTTGTGGCAGAGAAACACATCACTGCTGTCGATCGCCTCGGTCGCCAGGGCGATTTGCAGCGGTGTGGTCGCCTTCACGTCGACGTCCTCCAGCACAACGTTGCCCGTGGCTGAAGCTTCAAGACGTACCTTGCGGGGTTGATCGCCCAGATTCTGCGCGAATTCGAGCAGCCGCGCCCGGGCAGCACCGATATCTACTGGATAGCCGAAGAAGCCAGCAGAACTGGCCAACCTCTCCAAGTGCCGATCGAGAAGGAAGTAGCCAGTGGACGGCTCCCAAAGGAGCGCTTCGTAGAGAACTGGGGTAGAGGCCATTCCGATCATTTCATAGCACTACCGGGCAACAGATCGTCCATAGGCCCGTGCTGTGCCCTTGGGAATAGACAATTGTGCTCAAAAGGCACGCCTTTCTCCTCTACCGGCCGTACGCCATGGCTCATCTCAACGGAACACAAGGCCCGGAAACCTTGAGCTACGCCTGGCGACGTACGCTGCGCATTCTCCCAGCCTACTGGACCGCACTTACGCTCCTTGCACTCTGGCCCGGACTCAAGGCTGTCTTCAGTGCCGACTGGTGGATTTACTACGGCCTCCTCCAAGCTTTTTGGAGCCCGACTCTTTTCTCGGGCCTTTCCGTAGCTTGGAGCCTTACAATCGAGGCCAGCTTCTACGCCCTGCTGCCCCTCCTTGCCATGTTTTTCGCTCGGCTCGGGAAAAACGTCCATCCGCGGTCGCGCATGGTTCGCCAACTCTAGGCCCTGGCCATGCTTGGCGTGGCCTCAGAAATCTTCCGCATCTACGCCTTTTGGACCGGCCAGCGAATTCTCAACTTCACCGTGGTCTCGATGTTTCTCCCCTTCGCCATCGGCATGGCTCTTGCCGTCTGCAGCGCATGGCTCGGAACCAATGAACGAACGTGGCGGTGGACCCGCTTCGTCGTCGACCACCACGGCGCGGTCTGGTCCGCGGCCATCGCAATCTTTGGAGCGTCGTGCTTTGGTCCGTTCTTCTCCCGGACTTCGGCTTCGGGTCACGCACTCTTCACTTGGACATTCGAACAACTTGCGTACGTCTTGATTTCGTCGCTCTTGCTTC
>DUCH01000154.1 GCA_012959865.1 Myxococcales bacterium
TGGCCGGAAGCGCATGAAGAATTGATCCTCAGATCGAGCGCTTCGGCGTAGAAAATGGGCGGTCACCCGGCGGGTGGCCGCCTTTTTCTTTGCCTTTTTCTTTGGTGGACGGACATTGATGGGCTGACTTTGACGGACGGGCGTCGATAGACGGGCATCGACGGAGATTGACGGCCACGCCCGGGTTCCCTCGGCTTTCCACTTTTGGCGGTTCCGTTCGGTGGGGGAATCCTGCCTCGCCCTTGCCTTGTGCCGCGACCGCGGCCCGGGTTGACCCGATCTTGGCGTCGGGGGCCGTTGCTCGGGCCCGTGGGTTTTGGTAATCGACTGACTCGGAAGCCGGGCGAGTAGCGGGGCTATGGCCTCGCCGCACCGGGGTTGCCGCCGATGGAGGGCCGAAAAGCGTGTTCTTTCGCAGGTTGATGGATTCCCCATGGCTCTATTTTGCCCTTGCGGGTGTTGCGCTTCTGGCTGCCGTGGCGTCGCAATTCGAACGCGTGGATCGCGAGGTTCCCCCCGGTGAGCCGCAAGCCCTCGCTTCGCTCAGGGAGCGTCAGGATTTGAACGTTCTTTTTATCCTGATCGATACGCTTCGAGCCGATCGGTTGAGCGCCTACGGGTATGAGCGCGCCACGACGCCGAATATCGACGCCCTGGCCGCTCGCGGGATTCGCTTCGCGAAGGTGGAATCCCAGTCGAGTTGGACCAAGGCTTCCATGGCCTCGCTTTGGACGGGCATTGCCCCTGGGCAGACGGGAGTGATGCGCTTCTCTCAGGCCTTGCCGGAAAAAATCACGCTGCCCGCCGAGGTCCTTCAGGGTGCGGGCTTTCGCACGGCCGGTATTTGGCGAAATGGTTGGGTGGCCAATAATTTCGGCTTCGATCGAGGCTTCGACCTCTATTATCGGCCGACTCCCAATCGTCCCTCGAAAGGGGCCCGCCGTCACAGCCCTTCGAGTCATCGGCTGGCCGGTAGCGATTTTGATGCGACCCAGGCCGGGGTCGAGTTTCTCACCGGCAATCGCGATCACCGATTTTTTCTCTACCTCCACTATATGGATGTTCACCAATACCTATACAGCGAAACTTCCCCTGTTTATGGAAGTTCCTTTTCCGATATCTACGACAGCGCGCTCCACTGGGTGGATCGAAACGTGGGCGTTCTCGTCGACAGCCTCCGGGCCGAGGGAATTCTTGAGAAGACAGTGATCGTGATCGCGTCGGACCACGGCGAGGCCTTCTTCGAGCATGGAGGCGAGGGGCATGCCCGCAACCTTTACTGGGAAGTTCAGAGCGTCCCCCTGATTATCGTGCCCCCTTTCGCGATTGAAGGAGGCATCGTGGTGGAGGAACCCGTCGCGAACCTCGACATTTGGCCGACTGTCCTCGACCTGATCGGAATGCCCGCGCTTCCCGATGCTGAAGGACAGTCCCTGGTTCCCCTGATCCTTGATGCGGGCGGGTTGGAATCCTCGCCTGAGGAACTCAAGGGGAGAGCACTCTTTGCCCAGTTGGACCGCAGTTGGGGAGGGAAAAACAAGAATTCCAATGAAATCATCTCGATTCGCCGCGAACCCTATCGGTTCATCTATTCGCAGAACGCCCCCGAGGCGTCGGAACTCTTCAATCACGTCTCCGACCCCGAGGAGCAGGAAAATATTCGGGGCAAAGACCCCGAGATGGCGGCTGTATTTCTTCAGGAGGTGGAAGACTTTCTCGCCCGTCCCAAGGAGGACTGGGAGGTCCCCGAAGTCGAACTGGACGAAATGATGCGGGCTCAGCTGCGCGCACTCGGATACGCGATAACGCCTCGGGATGGCGTGGAGGAGGCGCGTCACAGAGCGGAATCTGACCGGGCGAGGGACGGCGGAAAGTGGAAGGACTGACCCGGGTCTGACGCCAGTTTTTCTTTCTTCGCGGCTCGCTGCGGCTAGCCGTTGTCGCCTGAAGAAGCAGGTCGGTCGCCTGGGCTAGAGCCGTCGTGATGTATCTCTCGCCGAAACTGATTCCGGCTGCTTCTCCTCTCCAGCGCGAGGTCGATTAGGCGGTCCAGAAGTTTTGGGTAGGGGAGGCCCGAGGCTTCCCATAGCCGCGCGTACATGGACGCGTTGGTAAAGCCCGGGAGACTGTTGAGTTCGTTCACAAAGGCTTCTCCGGTTGCGCGGTCGACGAGGAAATCGACCCGGGCCATGCCCGCTCCCTCGACCGCGCGAAAGGCTTTCAGCGCCATTGCACGGAGCGCGTGGCTCTTCTCGTCGGGCAGTGGTGCGGGGATCAAAAGTTCGGTGGTGTTGTCGAGATATTTGGCCTCGTAGTCGTAGAACTCATGGGGCGGAACGATCTCTCCGGGAATCGACGCCTCCGGCAATGCGTCTCCCAAAACCGCAACTTCGATCTCGCGAGCGTCGAGTGCGCGCTCGACGATGATTTTGTCGTCATGCCCGACGGCTTCGCGAATCGCAGAGACAAGTTCGTCGGCGTCGCGAGCTTTGCCAATGCCCACCGACGACCCCGAGTTGGCGGGTTTTACGAATACAGGAAACCCGAGTTCGTCGCCCACCCCGGAGACAGCGCGATCCAGGCCGTCCCCATCGAGTTCATGTTGGCGATAGCTCAGCCAGGGCAGGACTGGAATTCCCGCCTGGGCGAGCAGTTTCTTGGCGATGTCTTTGTCCATTTGGACTGCCGAGCCCAGGACTCCAGAGCCCACGTACGCGATTTCCTTGAGTTCCAGCAGGCCCTGGAGGGCGCCGTCTTCGCCGCCGCGACCGTGAATGATCGGAAAAATTACGTCGAGTGCAATGGCATGATCCGAGGAGCCCGAAACGACCGACGCCGACAGGGGAAATGACAGGGGAAATAAAGTTGCAGCGCCGGGCACGGGGGCGAGGCTGACTTCTCTCCCCTTTCCGGGCTGCTCGGTCGCAAAGTGGTCGGCGTCTCGGAGATGCCAATGGCCCGAACGGTCGACCTCAATTAGCGATACGTCGTAGCGCTCCCGGTCTAGGGCACCCAAGATCGACGTCGCCGAAGAGATGGAGACCTCGTGCTCCACCGACCGTCCACCGAAGACCAAGCCTACCCTTATCCTCATGATAGCCTCACGATGCTTTTCCCATCGGGGCCAGCATAGCCGACTCCCGGGCTGATCTGAGAAGCCGAGGCGCTGACTCGGCAGGGTCTTGGGCCCGCTTGACCCCAACCCGGTGGGCTCTTACCTTGAATCGATGCCCGGTCTGACCTCGGAACTCCAAGACAAGGAAAACGCGCTCGTTGAAGACTTGCGCGGGCGGGGTCGACTTCTTGTCGCTTTCTCGGGGGGTGTGGATTCGAGTTACCTCGCGTGGGCGTCTCGGCAGGCCCTGGGCAAAGACTTTCTTGCGGTGACCGCCGTATCCCCCTCCTATCCCGCAAGTCATCGGGTCATGGCGGAACAGATCGTTCGCGATTTCGATATTCCCCATCGATTCGTTTCGACCCATGAAATGGAGAGCATCGAATATCGGCGCAATGCACCGGATCGGTGTTATCACTGCAAGAGCGAGCTTTTTTCCCGAATGGATGAACTCCTCGACGAGCTCGGATTCGAAGCCCTTGCGTATGGGATCAACAGCGACGATCAGGGTGATTTCAGGCCGGGGCACAAGGCAGCCGAAGAACATCGAGTTCTCTCTCCGCTGCTTGCGGCGGGGCTCTCCAAACCGGAAATCCGCACGCTCTCCAAGCGGGCAGGGCTCCCTTGCTGGGACCTTCCCGCATCGGCTTGTCTGGCCTCACGACTTCCGTATGGAACCGAGGTTACGGCCGAACGACTGAGCCAGGTCGACCGAGGTGAGAGCTTGCTGCGGGAAATGGGCCTGCGCCAGGTCCGGCTTCGCCACCACGGCGAGATTGCGCGCATCGAAATCGATCCGGCGGAATGTCAAGAGGGCATCTCTCCCGAGTGGATGCGGAAGATTACCCAGGCTATCAAACCCCTGGGTTTCAAGTGGGTCTGCCTCGACCTCGAGGGCTATCGCATGGGTTCTCTCAATGAAGCCCTGAGCAATGAAACCCTTAGCAATGAAGCCCTGAGCGATCAGGCGCTTCGCAATCCGCTCGCCGGCACTCTTTTAGACGGCGAGTCTTCCGACGAAAATTCTTCGGGCTACGAGTCTGCAAGGCATAGCGTGCAGGTCGATTTCGATCTGCCTGTTCTTCCCCGGGCCAAGTAGGCGGGCGGGGATTCTTCTCCGGCCCCGGCACTACAAGGGCGCCACGCGCGTTGATTCGAGGTCTACCATGTGGAATGTCATCGAGTGCGCAGGGCACCCCAGGGACCTCGGTTTGCAGCAGGGCCTGGCGCAGAGGAGCGCAATCCGTCGGCACGCAGAGCAGCTAGGGCTCTCGACCCG
This sequence comes from Myxococcales bacterium, assembly GCA_012959865.1. Taxonomy (GTDB): domain Bacteria; phylum Myxococcota_A; class UBA9160; order UBA9160; family UBA4427; genus JAZXM01. The sequence goes on from DUCH01000154.1 coordinate 4,395, forward strand.
GCGCAATCGCTGGCCCAGCCTCGCGGGCTTCACGAGCGGCGGCGTTCGCGGGTCGGGGAGCGCGCGGGAGATGATTCGTCACTTCACCCATTTGTCCGAGCGGGCCGATGGCCTGGCCCGGGGTGCGGGCCTCCCCGTCGATTCGATCTTGCGCCTTCAGGCGGTCGAAGGCCCGAATAAAGAGGGCACCTTGGGACTTTGTTCCATGGGCCTTGGGGATGAACCGGGTGCAAGTCTCACGCGGACACTCTCGGCTTCGCCCTGGCTGGTACGTCGCAGTCGTCCCGAAGTCGGATTCGCTTCCCTCGAAGTCACCGAGGCGTGGAGTGTGTCCGCCCTGGCGGGGATCAATGAGGCGGGATTGGCGGTTTGTTTCGTGCCGGCTCGGACCGAGACCTCCCCCCCGGTTCATGACCCCATCCCGAGTGGCCCAGGGTCGGCATCGGCGAATTTTTTGGTTCAGGAGTGTCTTCAGCGCTTCGAGGAACTCGAGGCTGGCGTCGACTGGTGTTTGAACCGCCCGGCGGCGGGCGCCGGAACGATTCTGCTCGCCGATGCGGGCGGCCATCGGGGGGCTGTCCACTTCGCTCCCGGCGCGTGCGAGGCCGAACGGGCCGGTGGCGAGCCGCTGCTTGCGGGAGGTTCGGATTCGGCTCGGGAAAAAGTGCGGGCCTGGGCGCTCTCAGAATCCGGTGTCCATGACGAGCCCTTGGGGCGCGTCATGGGGGGGCAGGCGGATTCATCGGTTGTGCGACTGGTGTGCGCTCAGCGGCAGTTGGAACTGCGACAGGGCGAAGGGCAGGGCCCCATGCTCTCCTTGCGAGTCGAGTAGCCCCCCTACCTACCTACCCACCTACCTACCTACCCACCTACCCACCCACCTACCCACCTACCTACCCACCTACCCACCCACCTACCTACCTACCTACCTACCTAC
>DUCH01000155.1:0-3483 GCA_012959865.1 Myxococcales bacterium
ACACCTCCAGAACCGCGCCCAGGATCTGGCCGGAACCCGAGGGGTTGTGCAACTCACCCGTTACCGCGAGCAACGTCCTCCCCGCCATGGTATCGACCCACTCGCCCCGAACACCCTCGACCCGCAAAGGACCGACTTCGATTGACTGTTCGAACGTCCGCACCGAATCCGCGATTTCCCTCACCAGGCTCATGAGCGCCAGAAGGACAAGTACGATCGTGAGTCCCCAACCCAGACCGCGCCCCATTGCCCTGAGGCGCTTGCGGAGTCCTGGCGAACGAGCCACCACGGCGGGATTGCCCCGATGACTCCCCGCTGGCACGGACTCCAGCGCGATGGCGCCGATCGCTACCTTATTTCGCGCTTCAACCCCGCCCGCCTCATCAAGCCGGTCTGTGCCATCAGCGGACTTCGGGGGATCGGCCCCAGCAGTAACGGGCTCAGCCTCATCCTCTAACAACGCCCAACTACCGCCATCGAGCAGGTCTTCGTCGGCAACGATCTCAGCCTCAGGCTCAGTGTCAGGAGTCTCAAGATTCGAGAAGTCGTCCTCGGCCAGCGGCGTGGCTTGCAAAAGCTCTTCCGAATCCGCGAGCGAGGAAACAAAAGGACCTCGTTGATCAAAATCCGAAGAGGGGGCAGGTGACGACGCCGATGGGAACTCCTCTCCCAAATCGAAGGCGGCGGAGGAACCCACGCCTTCCTCTACCTCGGCCAAAGGCTCAACCGCCTCGAGTTCAAAGGCGACCTCTTCATCGCTCTCCGTATCGGACCTATCCGAAAGCCCCTCGGACTCGGATCGAAGGTCCAGAAAAAAAACGTCTTTGCACGCAGAACAACGCACATGGGTGCCTTGCTCGGGTACCCGAGACTCGTCAAGTTGGAAACGAGCATCGCAGTTCAAGCAGGTAACGATCAATGACGGCCCCTTGAGCCTCGCTTCAAGCGAGTCGCCCTAGAATAGCCCGACAGGCTGTACTCGCGCAGAGCGAAGCGGCAAGATTTTTTTGTCGGCCTGCGGCGATGCCTCAGAGCGACTACCCTTGTCTCATGGACAGGAATCAACGGTTGCACAGGCTGCCCCCTCCGGACACCGTAGAGCAGGCTTTGGCCCGCAGCCTCCAGCATGCCCGAAATTCGGCCTCCCAAGCCCTCCTAGCCACCCGGGCTCTGATGGATGCGCTCTCGATTCTTCTGGCCGACGAACCGGTCGTGCGCCATGCCCAGGCGAATTCGCCCATCGCCAACGTCGCGGAGGCCATTGAGCGCTGGGCAGACACGCTTCAGGGTCCGGAACCCAACCACTCTTCATCCGGCCTTCCCGCTGTTCTCCATGCGCTCGAAGCCGAAATCGACCGATGGGAGATGCGCGCACAAAGCGACTCGAACGCGCGCACTGTCCTGCATGCCTTTCTCGGAATTCGCGACATCCTCTGGGAGTTCAGTCCTCCCGCCAATCTCGCGATGGCCCGCGAAGGTCGCCGTCCGAGTCCGAAACCGCGAAGAGCCCGAAATCCGGCGATGAACGTCTGCACCAACAATGCGAACCGCTGAAACAGCCCCCCCCCCGAGCTAGGGCCACGAATCCAGCGTCCGGGTGCGGAAGTCTCGTGAGTTTCGCCTGTGCTAGGGTGCCGTCCACGCAGGCAAATCCCTACAACCTGACGCCCCCCAGAGGTTGAGTGAGTCGTTGATGGCGATCCTGATAAAGCGCTACGCAAACCGAAAACTCTACAATACTCGGACCAGTCGCTATATCACGCTCAAGGGCATCGCCGATTTGCTAGATGCCGGCGAGGAAGTCCGCGTCATTGACAAGCAGACTGGCGAGGACATCACTTCGGTGGCGTTGTCACAGATTCTCGTCGACAGCGAACGGTCCCACACCCAGCCCCCGGATACGCTCCTGTCACAGATTCTCGGCCGTGGAGGCGACGCGCTCTACGATGCTCTACGCAAGGGTGTGGACGATGCCAGCGAAGGGATCGGCGATCTCCAGGAACGCGTTCGCCGCTTGGTGGGCGCAACCGATTTCGGCGAAGGATCCGGCCCCGATGCCGACAACGCCGAGCAGCCAGGCGGCGAGCCCGGTCCCAAGCGCCACGGTTTCTTCCAGCCACCACCGGAAATGGAGGCCATGGTGCAGAACGCGGTTGAGCGAGTTTTTCGCCTCCTGGATCTCCCTCGTCGATCAGATGTCGAGTCCCTGAACCAGAACCTCGAGCGGGTCGCAGGCGCCGTCGAAGCGCTTGAAGAGGCCTTTGCCCAGCACGCGGGGACAGAAACCGAAATGCCTCCGCAAGGCGAACCGCCCGAGGCCGAATAACGCTCGTCGCCGAATTCCAAGCGGGGTTTCAGCCCGATACGGCGATAGCGCCCGCGAGTTCGCCTCGCCCGACTCTTACAGAAATTTGAGTTCACTCACCCCGCCCCACAGACCGGAGTTCACAATGCCTGCCGTACTCGTAGAGAGGCTCGACCACACCCTCGTCGTAACCCTGAATCGGCCTGAAAAGAGAAACGCGGTCAACTCCGAAGTAATGTGCCGCCTCTACGATGCCTGGCGGGAACTCGACCAGAATAATGAACTCCGAGTTGCAATTTTGACCGGCACCGGAAGTACCTTCTGCGCCGGGATGGACTTGTCAGAAATCCCGAAGCTGCGGACGGGCAATCCGGAAAATGAGTTCATGGAACGCGTCATGAAGGAACCCCCGCTGATCTATGGCGCTTGGCTGAAGACCGATCGACCGAGCAAACCTGTAATTCTTGCCGCCGAGGGCTTCGCACGAGCGGGCGGGACCGAAATTCTGCAAGGCACCGATATTCGAGTTGCAGGAGAAAGCGCGGTCTTCGGCGTCACGGAAGTCCAAAGGGGACTCTTCCCGATGGCCGGTTCCGCCGTACGACTCCGTCGCCAGATCGGATACGCGGTAGCCGCAGAGATGCTGCTGACGGGGGAAGATCTTTCCGCACAACGCGCCTTTGAACTCGGACTGATCAATCAGGTCGTCCCGGACGGTCAGGCCCTCGCCCGAGCCCACGAGATCGCGCAGCGAATCGCCGCCAATGGCCCCTTGGCAGTCCAAGGCATTCTCGCGACTCTGAGAGAGACCGAGATGCTCGACGAAGAAGAGGCGTTTGTCGTCGAACAGCAGCACGGCCTGAAGGTCATGGCGTCTAAGGATGCCGTCGAAGGCCCCCGTGCGTTTCTCGAAAAGCGTCCGCCGAGTTTCAGGGGACTGTAGCTCGGGGAACGGCCACCCACGCGTACAGCCCCAACCCGAACGGGAGATGCCTAGCCTGCACGCTCGGTCAACACCCGCTCTACGGTATCCACGATGGCGACGGTCCGCGGATCGAGTTCAACGTTCAACCGATCTCCGGGGGTTTTTTCGCCGAGCCGGGTAATCCGCAGAGTTTCCGGGATGAGATGAACGGCGAACAACCCCTTGGCGTCCGCGTCGCAAACAGTGAGGCTCA
>DUCH01000155.1:3528-5307 GCA_012959865.1 Myxococcales bacterium
ACGGCGAGCACACACACATGTCCTTCCCTGCGAACCCACTCGACTTCGCCCCGGCCAATGACATGCCCCGAAACATCATGCCCACCCACCTCATCGCCCACGCGGGCGCTCCGCTCCACGGCGACCTTCTCACCCAGCTTAAGCGACCCCAATGTCGTCAGCTCCAGGGTTTCGCGGATGGCGTCAAAGGCCACTCGGTGGCCATCGATGGACACGACTGTCTGACAAACGCCGTCGATGGACACGCTCGCGCCGACCTGAAGTCCGGCTACAAGCGTACTGTCAAGGGCAACCTCGTAGGTCAACAGATCGGACTGGTGCCGAACCGAGACAACTTCATAAGTTCCCTGCGTGATCCCAGTAAACATCGACTTTTCTTTCCCTCGGTTTTTCTTCGACGGCGAATCGAGACGGGTCGCGGTGGCGGTTACGCGGCCGAACCTTCTATCCCAATGTCGCCGCCCCTGAGCCTCGGCGCAAGCGCTCGCAAACTCGGCTAGTTTCGCGGCGTGTCTTCTTTGAAAAGTGGTGAAGTCGGCTCCCGCCTAGAGCAATTCCCCCGCGAAAGACTCGCCCACCTCCCAACTCCCTTGAGCTTTCTGCCTCGCCTCAGCTCGGCCCTGGACGGTCCGCCGATCTGGATCAAGCGAGACGACTGCACGGGGCTGGCGACCGGCGGAAACAAGGCTCGCAAGCTCGAGTACCTGATGGGCGCGGCGCGCACCGAGGGCGCCGACGGTGTAATCACTTTTGGAGCGCTCCAATCCAACCATGCGCGCCAGACCGCCGCAGCCGCAGCTGCCCTGGGGCTGACGTGCGACCTCATTCTGGTCACTAACGTCGAGTACTGGGAACCGGCCTGGGATGTCTCGGGCAATCGCCTACTCGATGAAGTCCTCGGAGCGCGAATTCACATCGCTGCCGATGAGCCTGCGGCAGTTCATCAATTGAAAATTTTGCTTGAGGCTGCGCAAGACGACGGCCGCCGGCTTTACGTCGTTCCCATCGGCGGATCCAATGCGGTCGGCGCCCTGGGTTATGTGGGCTGCGCGGTCGAATTGATCGCCCAATCCAACAACCTCGGAATCCATCCAAGCGCTGTCGTCAATGCCACCTCGAGTCTGGGCACTCAGGCCGGGCTCCTCGTCGGGTTTCAAGCGTCAGGCAGCCCGATTTCGGTTCGGAGTGTCAACGTATCCGCGTCCGAAGAACGACTGCAATTCGCCGAACTGCGAAAAATTTGTGACGCGACCGCGTCGCTCCTCGACGTTCCGCCGCCTGACAATGACTGTTTGCGCATCGAATCAGGTTTTCTCGGTCCCAGCTACGGGGTTCCCACCGAAGCGATGCGGGAAGCCGTCAAACTCCTGGCCCGCCTCGAAGGCATCTTGCTCGACCCTGTCTATACCGGCAAAGCGATGGCCTGGCTCATTCACGAAATCCGAGAAGATCGACTGAATAAGGATCGACCGGTGATTTTTCTTCACACGGGTGGCAGCCCCGGACTCTTCGCCTACCCGCAATTCCTCACCGAACACCCGGACCACTGAGCTTATTTAGGGAGGCTGCTGGGGGCCCCCTCCCCACCCCGCTGGGAATGGGAACGCGGTTGCCCAGAGTCGAACGCCCTGCCGGGCGCCCACCTCTGCTAAGCCCAGGCGCGAGTACAATCGCCCTCGCCCCATCCAACCGGGTCGGATAGCTTCGCTCCCCATGGCCTCGCCAAATCGACCCATCCACGTAGTGGAAGATATTCGCTTTCGGGCCCACCAGTCTCCC
>DUCH01000156.1:0-4265 GCA_012959865.1 Myxococcales bacterium
TCTTCAGTAGGCAGATCCACGACGAGGACGCCCTCGCCGATCAACGGTGCGAACTCTTCGGGGGCATAGGGGGAGCGAAGGCGATCGATGGCCTCGGGGAGCGAGAGGAGCCACGACTCCTCTCCAGCGCGCGTCACCCGGCCATCAACCGCGCGCGCACGGTTCGGCGCAGCAGTTTGCCGGTTTCGTTGTAGGGCAGTTCCGGCCAGAATTCGAAAGTCTCCGGCGTCCGCGACGAGCGCAAACGATCCTTGACCCACTGTTGAAGTTCCGCCTCGGTCGCCACGGCATCGGCCTTGCACACCACGGCGGCCACGACCTTCTCGCCCCATTGCTCATCGGGCAGGCCCACCACCGCCGCGTCGGCCAGGGCCTCGTGCTCGAGTAGAGCATCCTCGATTTCGCCGGGGGAAATATTTTCGCCCCCGCGCACGATAATGTCGTCAATGCGCCCCTCGATGAAGAGATAGCCGTCTTCGTCCAGGGAGCCGCCATCCCGGGTGGGGAAGAAGCCATCTTCGAGGATGCGGCTTCCCTTGCCGAGATACTCGCCCGAAACCTGTTCCCCGCGCACGTAGATCTCGCCGCGTTCGTTGGCCGCCAGGGCGTTGCCGTCTTCGTCGCGAATCTCCACCTCGATGGCGGGCAACGGTTGCCCCACCGAAACCAGCCGACGCCGAACCCGGGCATCGTCGCTGGTGATCGCGGCTCGGTGATCTTCCGGACCGAGAATCGAAAGGGTCGAACTGGTCTCGGTGAGACCATAGGCGTTGGCGAAATTCGCATCGGGAAAGAGTTCGAGCGCGCGTTCAATCACCGATTGCGGCATCTTGCCACCGCCGTAGGAAAGCGCACGGAGATGGGGAAGATCCGCACTCCCCTGCCCCTCGAGCACTTCGACGATTCTCGCCAACATGGTGGGCACCACGAAGGCATTGGTGATCTGCTCCTTGCGGGCGAGTTCGATCCAGGCCTCGGCGCTGAAGTTCGGCAGCTGGACGATACGGCGCCCGGAGTAAACCGAGCTCGCGATCGCCGCCATCCCGGCGATATGGTACGGAGGAACGCACACCAGGGCCGCGTCGTTTTCATCGGCGGACATGAACTCCACCGACATCAGGATGTAACTGACCAGATGCTTATGGCGGATCACCGCCGCCTTGGGGGGGCCGGTTGTCCCGCTGGTAAAAAGCAGAATCGCAATCTCATCGGGATCCATCGACCACTCGCGATCGAGGGACTCGGTCTCCGCAGTCCGAGCCGCCGCGAGATAGTCTTCTCGGGCGATCACTTCCAACCCCGAAAGACTCGCCAAGCTGTCGACGCGCTCGCGATCGGTGACGATTTGCCCGGGCGTGATCTGACCCACCAGGTTTTCGAGTTCGCTCCCGGTCAGCCGGTAGTTGAGCGGCACGAAGGGCTTGCCCGCCCAGGCCGCGGCGAAAACCGCGATCGGCAGCGCCGGGCTGCTGGTGTCGAGAATCGCCAAATGCTTGGCATCGCTCGCGCGAAGCCGGGCTGCAGCCCGGCCCGCGGCCTCGAAGAGTTCGCTGTAGGTCAAGCGGTCATCGCCGCTCACCACCGCCACCCGGTCGCCCATCCCTTCGGCGGCCATTTCCAACAACATCATCAGATTCATGCTTGAAATCCGCGCTTCAGTCCGACGACGGGAGCGGCTTCGCTCCCTTGATGGTCAAGAGCGCACCCCCCGAAGCGAGAGAGCCTTCGCCGGGCTTGGTGCAGAGAATTTCCAGATCGCCCGCTTCGTTGACGTACCGCTTCCCGATCTGAGTGCCCTCGCCCGCGCCTTCGGCGATAGTGCCCCCCTCCGAAGCCTCGGCCCCCAACTCCAAGAGCGGTGCCCCGCCGCAGTTCACTTCCACATCGTCTTTGGGCGCGGCCACAACCATGACCTCGGTCGTGCACACCGCGCTCTTCAGGCGGGTACCGGCCTTCAGGACCGTCATATTTTCTTCCTCTCATCGTGCCCGAGGCTACTCGGGTTCTTCGCTTCCCCCGGCCCTTCGACTGGGGAAGTCCTTTCATCGCGATCCGTGCGGCCTCTCCACACCGATCCTGTTCGTGTAATCGTCTCGCCTCGCGGCCTTGTTCTTTCCTTCACCGGAGCGAGCGTGCCCGGCCCTTCACCGCTGGGACAGTTCGTCCGAGTTTGCCGCCCAACGGGCGGGGCTCGGAAAATAGCCGCAATGGCGGCCGGATGTTAGCCTCCCAGCCCGCGACTCCGGGATGCCTTCAGCCCCGCTGAAAACCGCTCGCCCGCGCGCATCGGGGCATCCCCGGAGTCGGCGGGTCATCCTTGGATCGAAGTTCCCGGCGAAACCCCATGCAAAACCGCAAACCAAGGGCAGGGCATACTTCCCCGGACTCCGGGGCCGCGGCCCCATGGACCCCTCGCTACGCCGAAAACTTGCTCGCCGAGTGCCAGGCGCCGCCGGGGCGAGCGCCGATCCGTGCGATTCCCAGCCGGGCGCTCGACTCCGCCCGGGAGTGGGCTCGCTCGGGCGCCATGGCGTTGACGGGCGAAGCCGAGGGCCCGCCCCGCCTGGCCCCCGGCCCGCTGGCTTCGGTCGCCCGGGGCGCGGCCCTTGCCCTGGCCGCCTTGGCCCCTGGGAGCCGCAGCCTCGCCGAACTCGACGGACCCGCCCTGCTGGGCGAACGCGCCGCCCTGATGCAACTTGAGCGCCGAGGAGCCATCGCCCCGGGCGGCGGTTGCCGGCTCATCGCCGCCCGGGATGCCTGGCTGGCCCTCAACCTGGCCCGACCCGAGGACCGGGACCTGTTGCCCGCCTGGCTCGAGGCCGAACCGGCGCCCGGCGAAGACGCCTGGAACTTCGCCGCGCGCGTTCTTCGCCGGCGCTCCATGCGTGGCTGCGTCGAGCGCGGGCGCATGATGGGACTGGCCGTAGCCCCGGCGTTGGGGGCGCCGGCCACCGAGGCCCCGTGGCTTCGGGCCGAGTCCGTCGGACCGAGGCGTCCCCCTCCGCGCCCGGGCGAAAGGCCCCAGGTTCTCGACCTTTCCGCGCTCTGGGCCGGTCCGCTTTGTGCCCAACTGCTCGGAAGCAGCGGCGCCCGGGTGATCAAACTCGAGAGCCGCGACCGCCCCGACGGCGCTCGCCGAGGCGAGCCCCGATTTTTCGATTTGCTCAACGCGGGCAAGCAAAGCGTCGCCGTGGACCTCGGACAGCAAGCCGGAATCCGGCGGCTCCGAGAACTGATCGCATGCGCGGATATCGTCGTCGAGAGCGCTCGGCCCCGCGCCCTGTTGCAATTCGGGATCGACCCCTCTGCCTGCCTCCACGCGCGACCGGGGCAGGTCTGGGTTTCCATTACCGCCTACGGGCGGCGGGGCGCGCAAGGAAACTGGGCCGGCTTTGGGGACGATGTCGCTATGGCGGCCGGGGCGGGTGTGGATGCGGGTGTGGGTGCGGATGCGGGTGAGAGCACAGGGGAAGCGAGGCGACCCGCAACCCACGGCGAGGCACCGGTTTTTTGCGGCGACGCCATCGCGGATCCCCTGACGGGGCTTCACGCCGCGGTGGCCGCCCTCGCCCGCTGGCAGACCGGCCGCGGCGCCCTGCTGGACATCTCCTTGTACGCCGTCACCCGATCCGCCTTGGCCGCAGGGCGCGAAGGTGCATCGCCCCCCGAAATCCAGCCCCGGGTGGAAGCCGCAAGCGCCCCGAACGCCGCCCCGAACCCCGCCCCGAACCCCAAGGCGAACTGGCGAGTGGTCACAGCAAACGGCAGCGAGAACGTCGCCGCGCCCCGCGCCCGGGCGCCCCGTGGCCGCGCGGCCGCGCTCGGCGCCGACAACGCCGGGGCGAGCTTCGACGCCCGGGCAGCGACACGCTCGCCATGAATGATGTTTTGATCGAAAATGCCGATGTCGGGGGAACTCGGACCGGCGTGCGGATTCGCGACGGGCGAATCCATGCCCTGGGGCCGAAACTCGTCGCCGAACCCGGCGAGGCGCGCATAGCCGCAGACGGCGGCGCGCTTTTGCCCGGACTCCACGATCACCACATCCACCTGTTCGCCCTGGCGGCAGCGGGCCATTCCCTCGAATGCGGCCCCCCGGCGCTCCACAACGAGGCCCAATTGCGCGAAGCCCTGGGCGCCGCCGCCCACCGGGCGCGTCAAGCCGGGGACACCCAGGCTTGGGTTCGGGGAATCGGTTATCACGAAAGCGTGGCCGGCCCCCTGGACCGGCACCGACTGGACGCGCTCATGGGCGCCTCTCCGGT
>DUCH01000156.1:4348-5306 GCA_012959865.1 Myxococcales bacterium
GGTCGACTCCACCGCGTGGACGGATGGCTGCGCGAGCGGCTGGGCGTCGCCGCCCCGCCGCGGCTCGACGCAGTGGGGCGGGCGTTGGCTCGCCTGGGGGTGACCGGTCTGTGCGACGCCACGGCGAATAACGGGCCCGACGAATTGGCGCATATCAACGCTGCCGCGGCGTCGGGCGACCTCCCCCAGCGCATTCGCGTCATGGGGGGGTTGGCGTTGCCCTTGCCCCGACACCCCCGGATTCAGCGCGGCGCCTTGAAGATCATGCTGGACGAAAATGATCTTCCGCCCGAAAGCGAACTGGTGGAAACCATCGGCGCGGCCCATGCCCAGGGGCGCGGCGTCGCCTTCCATTGCGTGACCCGGGCAGAACTCGTGGTCGCTGCCGCGGGCCTCGAAAAAGCCGGCTCCAGCGCCCGCGACCGCATCGAGCACGCGAGTCTCGCCCCCCCGGACGCAGTCGACTGGTTGGCGCGCCTTGGGGTCAGCGTGGTCACTCAGCCCAATTTTCTCCATGAAAGAGGCGATCGATACCGCCGCGAGGTCCATCCCCGAGATCAACCCTGGCTCTACCGCGGCCGAGGCTTCATCGAAGCCGGGGTGCCCCTGGGCGCCGGCACCGACGCGCCCTTTGGGGCGTGCGATCCCTGGGCCGCGATGCGGGCCGCCGTCCAACGGCTTTCGCGCGATGGCGCGCCGATGCAGCCCGAGGAGGCACTGGGTCCCGAGGCGGCCCTGGCGCTCTTCACCTCGGCGCTGGCCTCCCCGGGCCAGCCGCGAGGGCCCCTGGGCCGGGGCCAGCCCGCGGACCTCATCCTCCTCGACCGCCCTTGGCGGGCAGCCCGAGAACGCCTGGACCCCCGGGATCTTCGCGCCACCCTGATCGGAGGCGAAACCGTCTGGCAGCGCGACCCGCGAGCGTGATTGCGAGACCGGCCTCGGACTTCCCCGCCGAGTT
>DUCH01000157.1 GCA_012959865.1 Myxococcales bacterium
GGCGAGGTCTTCGACGAGGACTTCTTCCTTTACCATGAGGACACCGATTTGTCCTGGCGGAGCCACCTCTTGGGGTGGCGGGTCTACTATGAGCCCCGGGCCACGGCGATTCACGGCCGGGGCTGGCAGAAGGCGAATCGCTTTCGGGTGCCGGCAGCAGTCCGGCGTCATTCGTTCAAGAACCATTATCTGCAGTTGATCAAGAACGAATCCCTCGCCGGCTTTCTGATTCGGCTCCCCGTTCTGCTCGCCTGGGAGGCGCTTCGGTTTGCTCACGCGGCAATTCGCGATCCGCAGATTCTCCGGGGCTATGCGGACGCATGGGGTCTGGCAGGCCGGGCATTTCACAAACGCGGGGTATTGCACGCTCGGCGGGCACGCTTGCCGAAGCTTCCGAAGCTCTGACTCGGACGAGCCGTCGCGCCCGTCAGCCGGGGGAGAGCCGTTTCATTAATTCGTGGGCGCCGTCGAAGAGCGCAGTCGCTCCGCCTTCGGGCCCGGGGGCGGGTCCAAAAATCTGATGGTCGGGGGTGACCCGCATGCCCGAGCCCGCATGAGTCAGAATCTGGACCAATCGCTGGGGGTCGATCTGGCTGGATTCGGCGACTTGGAGGACGAACTCCCCGCGGTGCAAACGCAGCGCTGAGATTCCGAGTTTCCGAGCGCGTACCTTGAGGCGAATGATCTGGATCAGATTTTCGCCCTCTGCGGGCATGACCCCGTAGCGGTCGAGTACTTCGTCGCGAATGCGAGCGATCTCGTTTCCATCCCGGGCGCTGGCAAGACGCTTGTAGATCACCAGACGCTGGTTCACGTCGGATACGTACTCTTCGGGCATTCGCGCCACCACGGGCAGCTGAATTTCGGGGTCGAGGACCTCTTCATGAATCGTCCCGCGCAAATCCTCGATGATCTCTTCGAGCATCTCCATGTAGGTCTCGTAGCCCACGGCGCGCAAGTTGCCCGATTGCTCGCTCCCCAGAAGATCGCCCGCCCCGCGAATTTCGAGGTCCATGTTGGCCAGGCGAAAGCCACTGCCGAGATCGGTCAAATCCTGGATGGCTTCCAGCCGGCGTTGGGCATCGTTGCGAAGTTTCCCAACCGCGGTGGGGACGAGGAGATAGGCATAAGCGCGGCGGGGGCTACGTCCGACGCGCCCCCGCAGTTGGTAGAGCTGGGCGAGTCCCAAGGCGTCGGCGCGATTGATGAGGATGGTATTGGCACGGGGGATGTCGAGCCCGCTCTCGATGATCGTGGTGCAGAGCAGTAGGTCAGCCTCGCCGCGCACGAATGCGTGCATGCGGTCTTCGAGGTCGCGTTCCTTCATTTGGCCGTGCGCGACCAGCACCGAAACTTCTGGCACCACGCGCTCGAGCATCTCGGCCATGCTCGCGATGGTGGCGACGCGATTGTGGAGAAAGAAAACTTGTCCTCCACGGCGAACCTCGCGCAAAACGGCCTCGCGAACGAGCGAATCGCTCGATAGACAAACTTGGGTCCGAATCGCCAGTCGATCCGCCGGCGGCGTATCGATGACCGAGAGATCCCGCAGGCCCGTGAAGGCCATCTGGAGCGTTCGAGGAATCGGCGTCGCCGTGAGGGTCAAAACGTCCACGGTGCGTCGCAGTCGCTTGATCCTCTCTTTATGACCGACGCCGAAGCGTTGTTCTTCGTCCACCACGAGAAGTCCGAGCCGCCTGAACTGGACGGTCTTGTGCAGGATTCGATGGGTGGCGACGACGATATCGACGGTTCCGTCGGCGAGGCCCTCGAGGACCGCACGCGACTCGCTCGGCGACCGGAAACGAGAAAGCATTTCCACCTGAATCGGGTAGCCAGCAAAGCGGGCCTGAAAAGTTTCGAAATGCTGTTCGCACAGAATCGTGGTGGGCGTCAAGATCGCCACTTGCTTGCCATCCATAGCGGCCTTGAAGGCGGCTCGGATCGCGACTTCGGTTTTTCCGTAGCCCACATCGCCGCAGACGATTCGGTCCATGGGCCGTGGCTTTTGCATGTCGGAGAGTACGTCTTCGATCGCACCCGCTTGATCGGGGGTTTCCTCGAACTCGAAGGCGGCTTCGAACTCCTCGAAGAAGACGTCGCGGGGCGAGAAGGCAAAACCCGGGGCGAGCTCCCGAGCGGCGTGCATGGAAAGAAGCTCCTGCGCCATATTGCGCAGGCTCTTCTTGACCTTGCGCCGAGAGCGCTGCCAGCTCTCGCCTCCCAGCCGGTCGACTCTGGGCGCCAACCCTTCGAACGCTCCGTAGCGTTGAACCAAATTCAACCGGTCGACAGGAATAAAGAGTTTGTCGCCGCCCGCGTATTCGATACAGAGCAACTCGCTGTCGATGCGCCCGGCCCGCACGGCGTCGAGGCCGCGATACAGCCCGATGCCGTGGTCGCGATGCACGACGGGATCGCCGGGCTGCAATTGCGCGATCCCGTCGAGAACCGCGCCTTCTTTCCACCCCCGTGTGGTTCGTCGTCGCTCGCGCTTTCCAAAGACCTCTTCCTCGGTGAGAACCGCGAGCCTCTGCCGGGGAATCGCAAAACCTTCCGAGAGCGTTGCCACGCGAATCTCGACTCGGCCGGGCAGGGACCAATGCCAACAAGCGCGCGGAGTCGTCGCCAGTCCGGCCTCAACACCGTACTGGCCCAGAAGATCTTTGAGGCGCTCGGCTGCCGATAAAACCGAGACCACGATGACGCATCGCCACTTGTCCAAGACCCATTCGGCGAGCTGGTCGGCCAGGGGCGCGAGGGCGCGGTCGTGGGTTCGCGTGGCGGCGAGCCGTCGGCGGAGCCCGTCGTGGCTGTGGGTCTCGACAGAGATCTGCTCGGCCTTTGCCTCGGCATCAACCACATCGAGGCGTTCGAGGCTCACACAGTGGCGGCGCCGCAGTTCGGCATCGATGCGCTCGGGGCTGTCCAGAAGATCGCTTGGGGGGCAGACCATGCGGGCGGATTCGCGGGCGGCCTGGTAGCTGTCGTGGGCTTCACGATGGTATTCGTCCAGACGCGCTCGACCGGGGTCCGGATCGTCGAGGAGTACAAGAGTGTCGGGGGGCAGGTAGTCGAGAACACTTTCCTGGGCGGGATGGAGCAGCGGCGCCAGGGCTTCAACGCCTGGAGGGGTGTGTCCGCGCAGGAGTCCGTCGATGAGTTCGGTGCATTCCGCCGCCGGCGTGCCGACGTCTTGGGCGAGCCGGCGGAGGGCATCGCCGCACTCCACCACTCGATCCCGAGTAAAGAGCAATTCGCGTGCGGGCGAAGCGACTGCATAGGAAACTTTGTTCAGCGAGCGTTGGCTCGCCGCGTCAAATTCGCGAATCGAATCCACTTCGTCGCCAAAGAACTCCACCCGGACGGGGTTCGCACCGTGGGGTGGATAGAAATCGACGATTCCGCCGCGAACCGCGATTTCGCCCGGCTCGGCGACCAGCGGCATCCGGAGATAGCCATCGCCCACCAGGGTCTGAATCCAAACGTCGCGGTCGACTTGCTCTCCCACGGTGATGCCTCGCTGGCGGGCGCGCACGGCCTCCCGAGCGGGAACGCGCAGGGCTAAAGCGGTCCAATCGCTGACCACCACCGGGGCCGAACCCTCCTCGGATCCGTCGGTCCGGGAGAGCCAGCGGTGGAGAACATCCATCCGCTGGGCGGTCAAGAAGGTCTGGGGGGAGAAGCGGTCGTAGGGCAGTGTGTCGGGCCGGGGGAAAGTGCGCAGACGCTGGGAAGCCTTGTCCTCTCCCAGCACGGTGCGGAGGTCATCGGCCAATCGATCGCAGCGTTTCGCCGAAGCTCCCAGGATCAAAACCGGTCGATCGGCGTGGGCGCGGATCAATTCGGCGGCGGCCACCGATCGCGCGCCCCCGCGAAGCCCGGTTAGGCGAACGGGGTCTTTTCGCGCCTGGACTTGTTGGGCCAGGGCGCGCAGGGCCGAACGCGACTGCTTGCGGCGGGCTGCCATCTTCCTTGCGAAAACCTTTAACGAAGGCCCTCGGTGAAGGCCTTCGGTGAAGAACCTGGGTGAACGACTTGGGTGAAGGACTTCACTGAAGAACTTCACTGAAGAATTTCGCTGAACGATTTCGATATTGGGTCGTAGTCGGCGCCGGCGAAGCCCGGCTTAGGAGAAAGCCGGAAAGCAATTCCCCAACGCAACGAGGCCCGACGCACTCATCCGGGGAGGGGTACGCGGGCTCGATCGGGGCGCGAGTCTAGCAGGGGGCGCTGCCGGGCCCGGAAAATTTCGATCGGGTTACGGGACCTTGAGTTCGGCGTTCTCTGGCTGCCGAGCCAACCTGGAGAGGTAGTCGACGGTCTTGGCCCCGATGAGGCGACTCGGGTGCTGGGCCTCGAGCCGATGGCGAGCGCCGGCGCCCAGGTGCCGGCCGAGCGCCGGGTCGGCGAACAGGGCTGTGAGCGCGTTCGCCATGGCCTCGGCCATCCGGTCGGAGGTCTCCGTCGCGGAGTCGGTTTCCTCGATGAGCCAGGCCGACTCGCCGTGCTTCAGCCCGGGTGCGGCCCCCGCGAAGGCGATAATGGGTCGCCGGGCCTCCATGTAGTTGAGCAACTTGATGGGGAACCCGCCGATGCGTCGGCGGGGCGCCACGAGGCAGCCTGCGCCATGGATCAGGGTTCGCATCTCCTCGAAGTCGCGTACCCGCACGTGGCGAAGTCGTGCGGATCGCGGAGTCTCCCGTCCAGGGGCGAGAGGAGTCGGAGAAGGGGCAGGAGAAGGCGGCGCATGGGACGCCACGACCACGGGATCGAACGAAGCCGGTAGGCGCAGGGCCGCTGCGGCAAGCAGATCCAGGTCTTGGTAGCGATCGAGATTGCCCGAGTAGAGCGCGTAGCGGCCGGGGGAGAGACCATGTCGCCGACACGCGCGCGCTTGATGGGCGGGGTCGGGGGCGGGCCGCGCCTCGAAACTCGGCGGGATCAGGGCGACCTCGCCCGGTGCGTGGGGGCTCAGCGCCCGGTGAGCAGCGCCGCACAGGGTGATGACGCCGTCGGCGCGGCGCACGATGGCTCGCTCAATCTGTTGGCCCGCCCGTGCGGCTTCCCCGGAATGGCGTTCGGGGAGATACGCGGAGAGTTCGTGGCGGAGCAGTGTGTGGGCCACGTAGACGACGGGGGTTCGAGTCGCCCGCCGGGAGGCCAAAGCGATGGCGGCGGCCTCGACGTTGTGGGCGAGAACGAAGTCGAAAGGCTGCGCCCGTTGCCGCGCGCGGCGCGCCGCACGCAGCCAGGTGCCCAGCAGTGCGAGATCGGCCACCGGCTTGCCCCATTGAGG
>DUCH01000158.1 GCA_012959865.1 Myxococcales bacterium
GAGTCGACGCAGCAGAGCTGAAAGCCAACCTTCTGAGGAGTACCTACGGGGTCGAGCATTCGGAATTCCCCCGGTCCCACCGCGCGCCAGTTTGCGATCCAGGCGTCCTTGTCGCCAGAATTCCAGAGCTTCGGGTAGTTTTCGGCCCAGCGCTTCAGCGCCTCGAAGCTCGGGTACGCCACTTGAATTTCTCCTTCAAATCTTTGAATTTAAGCAGCGGTGCGACTCGGCTCGTGTGGTCGCCGGGCTTTGAGAGGGCCTTCTGAACTCGGGAAACTAGCTTGGCCCGCCACCGGGACGCGGAGGGGGAAGGACCATCTCGACTTGAACGTAGAAACCCTGGCGGCTCGAGCCCCCGTTACCGTCGTCCACGGCGATTTGGACTTCGTGCTCACCGGCATCCTTCAGGGTGGCTTGCCACTCGAGTTCGCCGCTTGCCGGGTCGATGCTCATGCCTCTCGGTCCTTCTTCGAGGGAGTAGGTGAGGGGGCTGTCCCCGTCTCGATCGGTCGCTCGGACGACATAGAGAAATAGCCCCGTGTCGTCGACGGCGGGTGGGAGCGAGACGATGTCGGGCGGAGAGTTTCCTACCCCGAAGGGGGCGCTGGTCAGCGGTAAACTTTCGTCAATGTCATCCGAGGCCCAGACCGTGAGCTTGATCTCGTCACCCCGCTCCGATTGGCTTCGCTCAAACCTGGGCTGGTGGTTCGTCGAGGGCTCACCATTGACGATCCACGTGTAGCGGAAGGAGAGCCGATCTCCGTCGGGATCTGTCGCCACGGGCATGGCGACCCAGTGTCCCAACGAATCGCTCTCGCCAGCTTGGGTCTGAATATGAATTTCGGTCATTCGGGGGCGTCGGTTCGTCACGTGAGTCGTTGCTCGGAAGGCTTCCGAAGAATCCATTCCATCACTTGCCACGACCGCCACGGTTACCGGGTCGCCTCGCCGCGCCCAACTGGGAAGGTCGAGACTGTTGCCGACCGCTTGGGTTTCGCGGCCTTTCAGGGTCCAGAGGTACTCAAGATCGATGTGGTCGCCCTCGAGGTCCACGGCGGCCACCCTAGCGTGGATGGTTTTTCCCGGAACAATTTTGGCCGGCCTGAATTCCACCGAATGAATCGTGGGCGGAGTATTCGGCTGGCTTGGAGTCTGCCCCCCAGAGGCCACCGATTTCGATAGAGGGCCGCCGCTCGGCGTTGCGTGTTGGGATTCACCACACCCGAAAAAAAATGCCAGCCATGCGGTCAGCATGAAGAGCACGGTTCCGGGAGCCGTTTGTGCCCCCACTACTCGGGGACCTCGTCGAGCAGCCGAATTTTGGTCATCGCCCAGCCGCTCCGATTTTTGACTGCTTCGAACACGACGAAGTCTACTTCGCTGCTGTCGGCAAAATTCTTGCCCGGGCGCATGGCGCCTCTCAATTTCGCGAGAGGTACGATTTCCCCCGATGCTCGATTGATTTTACAGTCGAGCGGAACCGAATACTCCTGAAGGTTGACCATAATCGTCCGGCTTCCGGCATTGACTTTGTCAACAATTCCCTCTCCCCGTCGCCCATTCAGGCTCTTGGTGTCGGCAGCGATGCCTGTAGCCAGAAAAAGAGCGAAAAAAGCAATGGATATCCAGACACTAATTCCTCTCATTGAGTTACCTCCCGCCAGTAGATGAGCGATCCATCATCAAAGTTGAGCGGCGGGGCAGCGATACTCTCGAGATCGGCGCCGCTTTTCTCGATATAGATGCGGTTGTCCTTTCCGCTGACGCCCACGGAGATTTGGGGATCAGTGGGCATTCCCGCGCCAAGATCGATTTTGATGATGGGCAGTCCCATGGAATCAGAGAACAAGGGCTGACCGCAGTTGATGCGGAATGCGTAAAGGCTCCCGTTGCCCTTAGAAGTGCAGGGATCTCCGGTGTCGTCGGGTATGAATGTCCCGGCGAAGACGTAGTGCTGAAAAATAGCCGAGTTAGTGACAAATTTCTCACCGTCGTCAACCTTTAGGAAGAAGCCCCTGCCTGTGATGTTCTCGCAACTTGAGGGGCCGACAATTTGATTGAGGTCGCTCTCGGAAAGAGTGGGGTAGGGGGTAAGCTTCAATTCGTAGGGGTCCAAATCGGTCATTGTGTAGTAGCGGTTGTTCTCGTCTTCGCCCACGAGTCCCTCGAATCCGATATTCATCCGTTCGCCACTGCCGAAAGCAAGGTGGAGCCGTCGGCCGACATAGACAGCCTGGGGCGCCGTAAAGAAGCTCTTGTAGTAGTTGGTTGAAGGCGGCACTGAGGCAATTGGCGCTTGGAAAAAGAGCTTAAAGGGCCAGTCGGGTTGGGAGTAATCGCCTGCAGTTGAGGAGTCATTCACGCGATCCTCCCCTAGCGATTTCAAGACCCACTTGAATACCTGCCCGCCCAGATCGCCGACATAGACGAGGTCGGCGAATCCGTCGAAGTCGAGATCGAGTACGCCTGCGGTGGATGGGATCGCGTAGTGCATGGCGGCCTGTGCGTCACTGGCACTGGGATCAAAACGCTTCATCGCGAGGAGTTCGCCGCTCGCGATATCGATCATCAGCAGGGCGCGTCCGGCAATAGCGATCGGGTCGTAGTTCGCGTGGTCGTTGGGGTCGCTCGCCGGATCGTAGCCCCCCGTCACGATTGCAACCCAGCGTTCATAACCGGCTCCCCCGTTGTCGTCCGCATCGATCTTGACCCGCACCCGAGTGATGATCGGTTGCGACCAACTTTGTCCCAGGTATGGAAGGATGGACGTCGGGACAGCGGTTGTGTCGGGATCGGTCTCATTGGGAAATTCCCAGAGGTATGCGGGATAGGCCAGGTCCTCCGGGTCGGTAACGTCTAGGGAATAGTAGGCACGTCCCCCCTGTCGCATCCCGCCCACGAGAACCGTACGCCATTCCTCGATGGACTTGTTGGTATCCGTGCTGCTCGAGCGGAACCAGACATCGACCACCTGGGGCGATCCATCCACGTAATAGGTCCGGGTGGTGGGATCATCCACCGGAAGATTGCGGATATTGCGGCGGGCCTCCCAGGGCATGAACCCGAATAACTCCGTTCCGGTACCGTCAAGATAAGAGGGCGGCGTCGTTAGAATATCCAGGGAGCCCGCATCAAACGCATGGACAAAACCGTCGTTGGCGCCCGTGTAAATCACCCGACTTCGCCCAGAGTAAAGGGCCTTGAACGACTGGTAGGAAAAATCGTTCAGCGTTGCCCTGGGTGCTGGAACGACTGCAGGTGCCGAATGGAAAATATCGCCCAGGCGCCAGGCACGCGGGATGCAGATTCGGTCGCTTGCAACCGCTAGACCCGAAACGCCGGTTCCGAACTCGCATCCACGCGCGAAGCTGATGACTTCGTCGGCGAGGCCTTCCGCGGTTAAAGCTCCCGAGCCGGGGTAGATGGGGTTGGGCGTCGGGTCCGGTGGTGCGGCGAATGTTTGAACCGTGGTGTCCAAGGCGGTCAGACTCGAGTCGAATAGGACGCGCCCCGGCGTCGACCCGGAGACCTTCGATGTATAGAGAGTTCGGCTACCGGGGAGTGGAATTTGCTCCCCTGCATCCCAATAAGGGATTGACGCGGGATTGGTGGGACCGCTGTTGCACTCTCCCGGATCCGGGTCGAGAAACGCGCAGGTGCCCCCTTGCCCGAACACGTCGCCCACGGCATCGGTTCTGTATGCGCGTAGATGGCCTTCCCAGAACGCGGACTTGGCCGAGGGCAGGAAAAAACTGGTGTAGAAGCTCCCCCCCGATGCCGTACGGGTTGAGGGGACCGTTGCGGCGGTGAAGGATTGGGCCTTCTCGAGAATGTCATTGATCGAACTGACGAGTCGCGTACGGAGCTCGTCGGGGCTTTTGCTCGTAAAGAATAGGCCATTGCCTTGTTCAGCAGTTTTCAAAAGGAGCGCGTTGGCTGCTGCGTTGGTTGTAAAACCGATGGTGTAAATATCGAGGGTTTGATCCCCCTCCATATCGGGCCGGCAGTCATTTTCGTGCATAAACTTGGCGATATCATCCAAGTACAGAGAGCAGCTATAGCAAAAACCTGGTTCTTCGTTTTCCCCATCGGGATTGTAGTCGCCGATCAGGGACGAATACTCGTTAAAACCGCGTGCGGTGTTTGTAGGACTTCGTTCGTCGAAGTCGTCTCTTGTGGGCTCGCCGTCCGTAATGATGATAATGAAGTTCTTCTGGCAGCTGTACTCCACTGGACTTGCGGGTATCTGCGAGGTGGTTGTGGTGTAGAGCCCACCGACGCCCGAAGGTGTTGTTCGGTATTTGTAGTCGGGAAAAGTTCCGGACGTTGCGCCCGGAGGAATCTGGGCGGTGTCCCGGCTCATGAAGTAGGTGTAGGACTGGAAAAGCGTCTCGGCGAGGGGTGTCCAGCTTTCGGCTCGGGTGTTTAGAACCGAAGCTTCAAGATCGTTCGCGTGCCCAGGCGTACTGTCGTTGATCCCGACCTCGATGTAGCCTCCATTGGGGTCGGAGGCCTCTTCGTAGTCCCGGAAAACTGAGAGTCCGAAGCGAATTTCCTTGGTCTCGAGAACTTGGCACATGGTGTCGAGGACGACTCGTTTGGCGGCCGATAGACGATTGATTTGGTACTTGGCGTAAGTAGGCGCCCCCGGGCCCTGGCAGTAGCGGACGCCGTTGGTGCTGTCGTTGATCTCCGCCTGCACTGTGTTTTCTGAGCTGTAGACCCAGTTCAGGTAGTGACCATCGTATCGGGTCGGTCCGTTGGATTGGGAATCGTGATAAATAGTTCGCGTGCGATCGCAGAACTCGTAGGTCTTGGTCTGATAAATGTAATAAGTCCCGTTTGAGTTGAAGTCATCGCAGTCATTGTTTTCCTCGGGGTCGTATGCGGGGTGCCACACGATATGGTTCATCGAGCCCGAGTTATCGAGTTGAATGAGAACGTTCGGGGAAACCGATGACGTAAAAAGGAAGAGATCATCTTCTGTCTGCGCCGAGGCAGGAGAGGTGAGCCCAGCAAGGAAACCCGCCATAAACAGGAGCGCCAGAGCAAGCGTGAATGCGAAGCGAAATCCACGCCTTGTTTTAGGCGGGCGAATATTACCCACTGTTTCGAATTTTTCGGTGATGTTCATTTCTAGCTCCCCCACAATGCGGCAGTGGCCGCTTCGACCCGAGAGTTCATACCGCGGGGTTCGCTGCCCTCTACATGTATGCGCCATGGCTGCAATTGAAATTTGGGTCCGTTTCCGTTGATGTTAAGACTCATTCCCGGGGCCGGTTGCGCCC
>DUCH01000159.1 GCA_012959865.1 Myxococcales bacterium
AAACTGGCTCCTGAACTGGAACTGGCCCCTTCGGCCCCGGTCCGATCCATTCTGCTCGCTCCAGGTTTTGGGGCCGAGACCCGCGCCGCCGCGCTGAGTCTGGGCGCCGGAATCGTCCGACTGGTCCGATATGTTGCCGTTCGCGCCGGCTCCCATCACGGGCTGCTGCTCGAGTCCGTCGAGAGCCAGGGCGAGCCCGCGACTCTTCAGGTGAATTCGGGGAGCGGCCCCGCCACCCGAGCGCCATCCGGGCCCCTTCCCGAGTTTCGCAGCAATCTGAGCGACGCCGACCTTGGGCTCAAGCCGGACAGCCAACACTCCTCCCGCGGCTGAACGTCTCCAGACCGTCAAGCGTCCGGCTCTCGGCGCTCTTTGCACCCCAGCGAAGCGTCGACCAAACCGTTCGCCCGTGGGGATTGTAATATTATTCGAAAAATTGATTTTTTTTTGACACCTGAGACCGCCCCCTGGACACAACCCAATGAGAGTCTCTGCACGATCGTGAAAGTTACTGAGGCCTCATGGGTACTGAATCTGGGAATTCAGGGGGATACAAAATGCGAGAATGGACGAACGAGGGCCTGAAGACACCCTTGGGGGAAGACAAGAGGCCGCGCGGTCGAGACGATGTGCCGCCGCAGGGCCATACGAGCCGGCAATCGGCTCCCTCCCAGCCCCTAGAGGCCAGCGACCGTGAGATCGTTGATAAGGTCCGCAAAGGCGATCGCGAAGCCTTTGAGATGCTCTACGGGCGCTATTTCAAGCGCATCTATGGTTTTATCGACCGGCGCATGGGAGTTCGAGCCGATGTCGAGGAGACGACCCAGGAGGTGTTCATCGCGGTTTTCTCCTGTCTCGATTCGTATCGGGGCGAGGCTCCGTTCTCCGCCTGGATTTTCGGCGTGACCCGGCGAGTCATCGCCAGCCGGTTCAAGCGAAAGCGACATCCGACCGTTCCCCTGTTTGAAGAGGACTCCGAGAGTTCGACCGCCCACGCGAGCACTCGCCCCACACCGCTTGAGGAATATGAGTGCCAGGAGCGGATCGAGGAAATGACTACTGCGGCGAACAAGCTGACCGATGAACAAAAGATGCTCTTCCGCATGCACCACATCGATGAGCGACCCATCAGCGAAATCGCCTTGAAACTCAAAAAATCAGAAGACGCAATCAAGTCGAATCTCTATCGCGCCCGCAAGCTGCTTCTGCCTCGCTGAATCGTTCCGTATCAGAGATGTGCCTCTCCCCAACGGGGGCTAAGCCAGGCCACTCGGGTTCGCCAATTCCCCAATTAACTAACCGGGTTTGGGTTTTGGCAACCGGAAAAGGCCAATCCCTCGGTCGAGGAACTGGCTGCTGCGGCTGCTGCTATGGTGGGCCACGCGATGTCAAGTGGTCGGAACACCGATAAGCCAAACCGTGTCGAGGGATCTGCCCTCTTGCCGTGCTCACTTAAACCCCTCCCCTCCATGGATGTGGGTCCCATGGATGTGGGTCCGCCAATAATCTGCCAACGGCTTGAATTCAGCGCCCGAGGAGAGAGAGTCGGGGCTCGGGTCCGAATTCCGCTCGCCAGCAATCGGATCTGTCCTCTGGCGATCTTCATCCACGATGAACCGGAGGACTCCGAAAACCCGGCTCTGACCGGTTGCCTTGAAAATGGTGCAGCCGCCATCGACCTGAACTGGCCGCTCACGGGGTCCCGGCGCAGCCACAAGATGAGTCTCCAGTTGCTGACTGTGCTCGGTGGCCCCCAAGAAGAACGAAAACAATCCGTCCTGTTTCGCCAGTTTTGCGCTCAAGCCGAAAAGGAACTTGCCTGCCTGCTCGAGGCTGCGGACCGTATACCAGGTGTCGACGCCAGTACAATCCACCGTCTCGACTTCTCGCTGGCACCTCGTCGCGCAATAGCCGCGGAAAATGCCCGGGAACTCTTTGCTTCAACTGGAAAAACGATTCATCGCCACCACGGATCTCCGAAGAAAAGTGTCCAACGTGCCGGTGCGCATCGAGCATTGGCCGAGTTCCTGACCGCGCTGTTGGCTTGAACGCCTTCGATTGCCCCCGGCGACCGGATGGAGCTAACATACGCGCAATCCCTGAAGGAAAAGAGGAAACAGTGAAGCAACCCAGCAGATTTGACGCCACCAGTTTCTACCGAATCGCAATCTGGATCGGCATACTCGGTTGTCTCGGCACGCCTCTGGGCTGCGCGAATGACGGAGACGGTGACGATTCCGCATCCAACCTGTCTCCGATCGCCCGAGTGGACGACGAGCCTATCGCGCTCTCCGATGTTGATCTACGCATCAAAGATCAACTCTTCGCCGAAAAATTCCCGGCCGGCAAAGGCGATGCGGGACTGTACGAAGCTCGGCGGGCAACCATCAACGAAATCGTCGATGAAAAATTGCTCGCGCAACACTCCGCCGAATCCAACATGAGCGGAGAAGAGTGGCTGGCAGGAAAAGTTGCCGAGCTGCCCGAAACCACGGAAGTCGATGTCGAGGCTTTCTACGCTGAAAACCAGAGTCGGTTCGCACCCGGAGCCACCCTTGAAGTCCTCGCAGGCCCGATTCGCGAACACCTCGGACAAATGAAAGAAGCCGGCATCCGCGAACAACTCCGAGAGGAGTCCACAGTAGTAATCTCGCTACCCCGAGAACGTAAAACCGTGGCGACCATCGGCCACTCGCTTGGGCCCGAATCCGCGCCGGTCACTATCGTCGAATTCAGCGACTTTCAATGCCCTTACTGCTCAAAGGTTGTTCCCACCGTCAAAGAGATCGCGGCCCGCTATCCGGATCAAGTCCGAATCGTTTTTCGCCATCTCCCACTGAGTTTTCACGCCAACGCGCGAAACGCCGCCTACGGCTCTATCTGTGCCGGCGACCAGGACCATTTTTGGGAGTACCACGATCTCCTATTCGCCAACCAGAGAGCCCTTCACCGCGAGCAGTTGTCCGACTACGCCACGAGTCTCGGCCTTGACATGGAGAGTTTCGAGACGTGCATGAGCGCGCCCGAAACCGAAGCCCAAGTTGCTGCCGATCTTGAGGAGGCGGAACGATTGGGGGCCTCGGGCACGCCTGCGTTCTTTATCAACGGCATATTCCTAAGCGGATCGCAGCCGATCGAGATCTTCGACGAACTCATTCAAGAGGAAATCGCCGGTTCGGAGGGCTGAGACTAACTTCCCCTGAGAGTTTTTCGCACAGCCTCAGGCGCCGATTTCCTCGACCCGCCCGAGTATGCGGTCTCTCTCCTCAACCATTTTCGCTTCGCTATTAGCTTCCAGGTTGAGACGGAGCACGGGTTCTGTATTGGAAGGTCGCAGGTTAAACCACCAGTCCGCATAGCCCACGAGCAGGCCATCGAGCTTCGACACCGTGGCCGCATCCGGATGCTCTTTCTCCATCGCCTCGAGGACCGCCACCGTATCGCGAACGCGCCGATTGATCTCGCCGCTGGCATGATATCGACGCAATGGGGCAATGATCTCGGACAGAGGCCGTTTCTCGACCGCCAGGACATCTAGCAACGCGACAAAGGCCGCAATCGCATCGTCGGCGAGAAGATCGTTGGGGAATCTGAAGTAGGTATGACCCGAAAGTTCGCCAGCGAAGATCGCCCCCGATTCGCGCATCTGAGCCTTCACGAAGGAATGCCCAACGCGGCACATCTCGGCCCGGCCGCCCGCCGTTTCGACTTCCTCGGCAACCACGCGGCTCGACCGAAGATCGTAGAGCACCAGTCCTCCCGGCTGATGAGCGAGTTGGCGGCGCGCCATGACGGCAGTCATGAGGTCCGAAGCGATTGGGCGCCCTTCCTCATCGACGAAGATCGCTCGGTCGGCGTCACCGTCGAACGCGACGCCGAAATCAGCACCCACACGACGCACCGCTTCCGAAACGTCAGCCAAGTTCTCCAGCTTAAGCGGATCGGCTTCATGGTTAGGGAACGTCCCGTCGGGTTCGAAATAGAGCGGCTCAACAGTCAGCGCGAGTTGCTCGAGTACGGGTTCGAGGGCAACACTCGCCATCCCATTTCCACAGTCGATGGCGACCTTCGCAGGAAGCCGGCCCGCACCCACAGAGAGCGCTTGCTTCGCGTATCCCACGCGAACGTCGTGTTCTTCCACCGAGCCCCGCTGGGCCGCTGGCGCAGCGGCCATACACTCGGCTACGAGGGCTTCAATCTCCTTCAGGCCGGTCGCTTCGCCGACAGGAATCGCCTTCTCGCGGCAAATTTTGAAGCCGTTGTATTCGGCGGGATTGTGCGATGCGGTCACCATCACGCCACCTCCCACCCCAAGATCCGCGACACCAAAATAGACCATCGGGGTTGCCGCCAGGCCCAAATCGATTACCGAGACTCCTTCGTCCGTGATCCCGCGAATCAGCGCCGAACAGATTTCTGGCGAGTGAGAGCGCGCGTCCCGCCCCACAACGAGCCGGTCTGTCGCGATAAATCGGGCCGTGGCCCGGCCCACCCCGTAGGCGATTTCGGAGTTGAGTTCGCCAGGGACGATTCCCCTGATGTCGTAGGCCTTGAATATCGGCATTTTAGACTCCTTAGAGGGCTCCCCTGGGAAATCGAGAAAACGGTTGAAATTTGAACTCAAAGCATCCTACGGCTTGACCCGGGACCAAGCCAGCGGCACTTTCCAGCCCCGAAGCGGCGGGCACCCAAGCCGCAATGGAGTTTTCGATGTTTGGATTTGGCGCAACAGAACTCGGCATCATCCTCGTTATTATCGTCATTCTTTTTGGGGCCCGCAGACTACCCGAGATTGGAGCCGGGGTGGGCAAAGCCATCAAGAACTTCAAAGCCGGCATTTCCGGAGACGATGAGATCGATGTCACCCTCGACAAGGGGGACGTCCCCCGAGAGAGCGACAAAAACCCGCCTCGAGAATGAGCCCCCTTGAGCGACTGAACCGGGCCTAATCGCCGGGCGATCTTTCGACAAGGGCCCCCAGATCCAGAGCGAAGTGCACAGCATCGTCGGGCGGGTGCGAAAAAATGGCCTGAACGGCTACAGACTCGCCAACCGGAAGCAGCATTCGCGCAAGCTTCAGGGCCGCTCGGTTCTGGGTGCTTTCCAACGCCGCCATAGGGAGTTCCCGGATTTCGCTTTCGGTAATCCGCACCCCCATGGCCGCGGGGGGCAAGGCCAAACGACGCCCGTCGGAGCCCACCAAAGACACCTCCAGAACCGCGCCCAGGATCTGGCCGGAACCCGAGGGGTTGTGCAACTCACCCGTTACCGCGAGCAACGTC
>DUCH01000160.1 GCA_012959865.1 Myxococcales bacterium
TAGGTCTCGCTTTCCGCCATCCCCCCCCAACTGCGCTCCTTGAACAACCGCTTCATGAAGGTCTCAACGGTGGAGGGGCCCAATTCCATCGCGATCTTTCGCACCTGATCCAGGCGTTCGTCGTGGTGATCCTTGATCGCTTCACAGCGCGCGGCCAGGTCGCTAAAAGGGTGCCCGTGGGCGGGGAGTACTTGACTCACGTGCTCAATCGACGCCGCGCGATCCAATGAATCGAAAAAGGCCTTCAGGGGATCGGCCTCCAGGCTCAGTCCCGAAATATGCGGCGTGATCGTGGGCAACACGTGGTCACCGGCGAGAAAAATCTCTTCGGCCGGATCGTGAAGGCAAATGTGGTCCTCGGTATGGCCCGGGGTATGGACAACGAAGAACTCTCGACCCGCCAAACGAAGAACGTCACCGCCCAGAGTCGGATGGGTGATGGTGGGAAAGCGCATGGCCTTGCCGAGTGCGCGCATCAGCCTCCAGCGCATTCGCATCTTGAACGGGGGCCGAGGCTTCTCGCCCCCCCAGGGCGTTCGCCCCGAGTAGTTGCCCGGTGCCGGAGTGAACGGAGCGCGGGCGCGGTCGCGTTCCGGTTCCGAGCCGGGAGAGCGGCCCGCTTCGGAGTCTTCGTGCGCGTGCAGGTCATTGACCGAAACTTCGGGTTTCGCGGGCGCCCCCATGCCAAGGCTAAACGAATTGTGGGCGATCAGCTTCCCGTTGGACTCCTCGAGGACCCGCGATGCGCCCCCAAAATGGTCGGGATGCGAGTGAGTCACCACCACCGTGTGGCAGTCCTTGACGCCCAGCCCCGCTTGGGCGAGACGTTTCTTGAGCGCCGAAAACGAAGTCCCTGTGGGCAAGCCCGGGTCCACCAGTGCCGCACCTTCACTGTCAATCAGCGCATAGCAATTGACATGGCCGAGCCCGGGCATGGAGATCGGCAATTCCATCCGGAGCACGTCCTTGGCGACCTCGGTCACTTCCTCCCGGGCCGATTCCTGCTCCTGCCTTCGCGGCTTCTGGGCTTCCACTTTCTGGGCTTCCATTTAGGGAGGCTAACGAAATTTGCCCGCCCTGGCCCGCCGACCCCAAGGCGTTTGCAATTCGCAAAGCGCGGCACCCAAGCTCGCCCGGGACTCGGGCCTGTTGGTGCGGTCTCGAATTCGCGAGAATGCACCCTTGCACCTCGGCATCGCCGCTCAAAACCGAGTCAGCCCAGCGGAGCGACTTCATGGTAGGAATGGTTCACGGCAAAGTCGCCCTGGTGACGGGCGCGGGAAGTGGAATTGGCCGGAAGTCCGCCGAGCTCCTCGCTCAGGAGGGCGCCCGGGTTTTGGTCTGTGACTTGGACGAGCAATCCGGTCAACAGACGCTTCGGCGCATTCGCGATGCCGGAGGAGAGGCAGACTTTTGGCGAGTCGATGTCGCCCAAGAATCCGAAGTCGAAACGATGGTCGCCCATTGCGTGGAGCACTTTGGGCGCCTCGACTGTGCGGTCAACAACGCCGGCATCAGCGGCCCCAGTGGTGGGCTCGAAACCATCGAGTTGCCCGATTGGAATCGGGTGCTGGCAGTCAATTTGACCGGGGTGTTCCTCTGCATGAAACATGAGCTTCTAAGAATGCGCGAGCAAAAGGCCGGATCCATCGTCAACATGTCTTCGGGAGCCGGATTGATCGCTACGCCCGGGCTTGCACCCTACAGCGCCAGCAAACACGGCGTCCTCGGGATCACCCGCGCGGCCGCTGTGGAAAATGCCCGCCAGGGGATCCGAATCAACGCCGTCTGTCCCGGGAGCATCGATACCCCGATGCTGCGCGCCGCCATGGACACCGATTCCGCCGTAGAAAAAATGATCCGAGCCAGCATGCCTATCGGCCGACTCGGGGAAGCCGAAGAAGTTGCCGAAGCCGTGGTGTGGCTCTGCTCGGACCGGGCTTCTCTGGTCACCGGTCATTCCATGGGAGTCGATGGCGCTTCGGTGGCCCGTTAGGGCCCGTGCCGACTAAAGACCTCGACGCTGCCGTCCTTGTTCACCGCGAGCACCGAATAGGCTTCGGGGTTGGGTCCCTCCATGCCCGGAGAACCCATGGGCATATCGGGTACAGCCAGCCCGGCAACATCCGGGCGCTCGGCGAGGAGTCGTTTGACATCCTCAGCGGGGACATGGCCCTCGACGAAGTAGCCTCCGATGATCGCGGTATGGCAGGACGCCAGATTCATTGGCACTCCGTTCATGCGCTTCACCGGAGTCACATTCGAAACATTCTTGGACTCCACATCGAATCCGCTGGCTTCGAGGTGATCGATCCACTTGGAGCAACAACCGCAAGTGGCTGTTTTGTAGACCATCGCCTTCGGTTCCGGGGTCTCTCCCGCGCCCACGGAAAAGGGACCTGCCACGAGCGCAACTGCCGCCGAAACGGCGAGCACGGTCTGCCTCCGGTTCATCATAAAAAGAGTCCTTTCCGCTGATTTCGAAATCGCCGCAGAGGCCAGACGGTAGCGGGTTGTCCCCCGAGGTGGACGCAAGCTGGAGACGGGGAGGGCGCTATTGAGGACGCGGCTCTCGAAGGCTCCAATCCTTGATCTTCTTTTGCAGCATCTGTCGGCTGATTCCGAGTTCTTTGGCGGCCTTGGTCGCGTTTCCGCCGTTCAGTTCCAACACTGAACTGAGAAACTCGCGCTCAAAATTCTTGCGCGCTTCGCGCAGGCTTCCGCGCCGATGGCCCATGACAGACCCCTGTTTGGGCTGCCGATCGGAAAATTCGACCAGCCGGGGCGAGAGACAATCGCGCGATATCCAACCGCCCGCCGATGCCAGCGCAACCGCTCGCTCCAGTTCGTTTTCGAGTTCGCGAACATTCCCCGGCCACGAATAGCGATCGAATGTCTCGAGGACCTCGGCCTCGATACCGCCGACCTTTTTTTTAGTCCTTTCGCTGATGCGCTTGAGAATCGCTCCGGCGATCAGAGATATATCCCCGGAACGGTCGCGCAGGGGAGGGACGACGATTGGAAAGACATTCAGGCGGTAGTAGAGGTCCTCCCTAAACCGTTTTTCTCGAACTTCTTCGGCGAGGTCGGCGTTGCTCGCGGAGATCAACCGGACGTCCACCTTGCGGACGCGAGTTTCACCCAGGCGCCGAAATTCACCTTCTTGAATCACCCGTAGAAGCTTTGCCTGCTGGTCCAGGGGCATGGCATTGATCTCGTCGAGGAACAGGGTGCCGTGGTCGGCGGCTTCGAAGAGTCCTTGTTTTTCGCGGTCCGCGCCGGTGAAGGCGCCGCGCGCGAAGCCAAAGAGTTCGCTCTCGAGCAGTGCAGCCGGCATGGCGCCGCAGTTCAGGGCAACCAGGGGCGCTTCTCGTCGATCGCCATGGGTGTGAATTGCCCGAGCGACCAGTTCCTTGCCGACGCCCGTTTCACCCTGAATCTGCACTGGGATCGCCGACTCCGCAGCGCTTTCCATCAGGGCGAAAACCTGCTCCATGGCAGGACTGCGACCAATGATCTCGGGAAACGAGTCGGCGTGGACCCGCTCTCGCCGCAACCCGGAGATCTCGCTTGCAAGACGTGCCGTTGTGTCCCGCAGGTCGCCCACGAGCCTTGCATTTTCGACAGCCAGGGCAACCGATGGAGCCAGGGCTTCAAGAAACTCAAGGTCGGTTTCCTCAAAGGCGCCTTCTATGCCGTTGATGACTTCGATCACCCCGAGTACACCGTCTCCCCGGCGAAGCGGCGCGCACATCAAGTTCCGGGTGCTCTCCCCCGTTCGCTGGTCGACCCCTGGGTTGAAGAACTCGTTTTGGGCCACATCGTCGACCCGGACGGCCTGGCGCGTTTGCACTACTCGCCCGGCGATTCCCTGTGAAACGGGAAAGCGGAGGGTCTGGAGACTACGGTCAACACCTGCCTGGGCGCTGCTGGTGACCGGAAAATAAAGTTCGTCGCGGGTCTCATCGACCAGCAGAAGCGAGCACCCTTCGCAGTTCAGCACCTCTTTGGTGTGGCGGATCACCAAGGGGAGAAGCTCGTCGAAGTCGCTCTGGGCGACAAAACCGCGCGACAGCTCCAGAAGAACCGCCAGGCGGTCGGTATCGCTTTGAACCGCTCCTCGAGCGCGATCGCTGCTCATCCCCGCCAACCCCAGCCGTGGCCATGCATTGTCTTCCTTTGGTGACAGTAAAATTTTTTGTACATCACAGGACGATATGTCTTTTTAACCACTTGCGTGCCGATTTACCGGTCGCATCCCCGAATAGACAACAAAACTTTCCACAGACATCCTCAGAATTGCGGAATATCTCAGGAAACCCCTTATAAATCAACCACTTGAATATTTGGCACGTCTTTTGCTTTGTGGTTAAGCAATAACGTTCAACACTTTTTTGGAGCACCACC
This sequence comes from Myxococcales bacterium, assembly GCA_012959865.1. Taxonomy (GTDB): domain Bacteria; phylum Myxococcota_A; class UBA9160; order UBA9160; family UBA4427; genus JAZXM01. The sequence goes on from DUCH01000160.1 coordinate 4,408, forward strand.
AATCGACGAGGAGAAAACCCATGGTGAAATTCAAGACCGATATTCGCACCGTCACGCGAATGCAGAGCATGATGGACGACTGGATGAGCGCTCACGGGGAGAAAATCGAACTCGAATTGTCAACGAGCCGATCGATGAAGCGTCTGGGCGACTTCGTCCTGGCTTTTGACCTCGAATACCTCGACCGGGAATTGAACTCCAACGCCCTGGTGATCTGTGAACTGGGCGGGCGAGCCCCCACCAAGAAGGCTCTCATCTACCGCTTCGTCTGCTGCTTTGAGGGCAGCGAAGACGATCGGCCCATCATCATGGATGTCGAAGAAAAAATTTACGATGAAGCCTGCCGCACCGGACGTTGGGAAGTTCTTGCGACAAAGATTGGGCCCGCGGTCCGCATTCATGTGTGACTCGGTGACCCTCGCCTCTCGCCATCCCCGTTCAGGCTTGTCAGACGGGCATGGCTTTCATGGAGGCACGGGCGATTTCCAACGCTTCGTCAATCGAATCATCATCGTGGGCAGCGCAAAGAAACCAGTTCAGAGCTGGATGAAAAAGTGCCCCTCTTCGGGCGGCTTCGCGAGAAAAAGCGACGATTTGGCGATGATCGGAATCGTTCTCAAAAAGCAGGGTCGGCATGGTGGGCGGACCCGAGTAGTGAATCGCGCGGCCCGTCTCCCTCGCCACCTCGCGGAATCCATCTCTGAGGCGCTGGCCCGCGCGGAGCATCGCATCGAAAGCACCTTCTTTGTCGTACGCGTCCAGAGTCGCTATAGCGGCGCGCATGGGCGGCTGCTCAAAATGCAACGAGGACGTAAACATGATGCCCCGAGCGCCTTCGCGCAGGGCATCTCTGCCGAGTAGAGCGGAAAC
>DUCH01000161.1:0-8201 GCA_012959865.1 Myxococcales bacterium
AAGATCCAGGCGTCGGGGCAAATTTTTTGGACATCCTCGCAGATGGATAGGATGGGGGGCACAACTCGGAGCGAATGAAAGAGCCCACCCGGCCCGCCGTTTTCGCCGAAGACCTGGCGCAGTCCCAAGCCTCGCGGCGTGTTTTGGTCCTGCTCCCAGAGCGCGAAGCGGTCGCCGACCTCGATGGCGATGACGCAGAAATCCGCGCCCGCCAGGGCCTCGGGGCGGGAAAGGGTGGCGGAGAGTCTGGCACTCAGCCCATTGGAGTCGATGTGCGCCTGGCCGGCTTTGCGCACCCGCTCGAGGGCCTCGGGGTTGATGTCGTGGAGCACGATATGGGCCTCGGCGAGAACCTCGCTCTGAAACAGATCCCCCAGCATGTCAAAGCCGAACTGGGCGCTCCCGGCACCAATCAAGACTACTCGTGTGGACACGCGCCGACCTCCGCGATCTTGTTTCCGTCGCCGACAGTATCCACGGGAGCCGCCCTCAAATCCATGCTTTTCTGCTCGGGCATCGGCTTCGCCTTCACTCGGGCCGCCCGGGGAAATTTCGGGCTATCGTGATCGGTCTCCCAAGCACCCGTGCGTTGCCCTCGGGACTCGGGATCGGGTATGGAGTATGCCCGGTTCGGCGATCGAATTTGGAGAACGAGGCGGCCCATGAGCCAAAGCATTGACCTGCGCAGCGATACGGTAACGCGCCCCACCCCGGAGATGCGGGCCGCGATGGCGGCTGCAGAGGTGGGGGATGACGTTTACGGCGAGGATCCTACGGTCAATCGTCTCCAGGCTGTCGCCGCCGAGTTGATGGGGAAGGAGGGGGCTCTCTTCATGCCCTCGGGCACCATGGCCAATCAGGTCGCCGTGCGCGCATGGACCGAGCCAGGCGACGCCCTGATGGCCGCCCGGGATGCCCACGTCTACCTCTACGAGGGGGGCGGGGCGGCGGCCCTTTCGGGCGTTCAGGCTGCGCTGATCGGAAGCGATGGCCTTTTCAGACTTGAAGACGTCCAGGCAGCTGCGGCACCCGATGACATTCATTTCGCGCGAACGCGATTGGTATGCGTCGAGAACACCCACAATCGAAGCGGCGGTCGCATCTTCCCCCGATCCGATGCGGTGGCGATTGGGGACTGGGCGCGTGCGCGCGGCTGGTCGCTTCACCTGGATGGGGCGCGTGTCTTCAACGCGGCGGTGGCCTCGGGAGACAGCGTCGAGGAAATCGCAAGCCCCTTCGATTCGGTTTCATTTTGTCTCTCCAAGGGACTGGGAGCGCCAGTGGGATCATTGCTCTGCGGCGATAAGGCATTTATCGACAGGGCACTTCGCATCCGAAAGCTCTTTGGTGGTGGGATGCGACAAGTGGGAGGGCTCGCGGCGGCGGGTCTCTATGCGCTAGATCACCATGTGGAGAGACTGGCTGAAGATCATGAAAAAGCTCGTTTTCTGGCCGCGAGCCTCGAGGGCGTTCCGGGCATCGAAATCCGTGGCGTGCCGGAGACCAACATTGTGGTGATCAAGGCGGGCAACGCTCCTGCATTGTCGGCGCGTGCCCGAGACAACGGAGTTCTTCTGAGCTTGATGGATGCGTGTACGCTGCGCGCGGTCACCCATCTGGATGTCAGCCACGAGGCGGTGGCCCGAGCAGCGGCTGTCCTGGTGCGGATTCAGGCCGAGGACGGCGCGTAACTCCCTGCCTTTGCCAAGCCGGATTGGCCGAGAATTCCGGTGGACGGACCGCCTTGCCGGCCTTTTGGTACAAGAAGTGGGACCGAGGCCTTGAACGACTTCAGAGACCCATGAAAACACGAGGATCACTTGATGGGACTTTTTGAGCGCTACCTCAGCCTCTGGGTGGCGGGCTGCATGGCGGCGGGAATCGCACTGGGTGTGCTGCTTCCCGGGCTTTTCGCATTCCTGGCCGGACTCGACGTGGCGGGGGTGAATGCGCTCGTCGCCGTTCTGATCTGGGTGATGATCTACCCCATGATGGTGAATGTCGACCTGGCATCGCTTCGCCATATCGGAGACCGGCCCAAAGGACTTATTCTTACCTTCGTCGTGAATTGGCTGATCAAGCCGTTCAGCATGGCGGGGCTGGGTCTAGTTTTCTTCGAAGTTTTTTTCCGTTCCTGGGTCGAGCCTGCGGACGCGAGGGAGTACATCGCGGGAATGATTCTTCTGGGCGCAGCGCCATGTACCGCGATGGTCTTTGTCTGGAGTCAGTTGACCCGGGGAGACGCCACCTACACTCTCGTCCAAGTTTCGGTGAACGACCTCATCATGGTCTTCGCTTTCGCGCCTCTGGTGGCCCTTCTTCTGGGCGTTGCGGACGTTGTGGTCCCCTGGTCGACGCTGCTGCTTTCGGTGGTGCTCTATGTAGTGGTCCCTCTGCTCGCGGGCTACTTCACCCGGCGGATGCTGCTCGGGCGCCGTGGCGATACCGAACGCGTAGCCGCTTTCAGCGCGAGCCTCAAGCCTTTCACCATCGCGGGTCTCCTGGCGACGGTGGTGTTGCTCTTCGCCTTTCAAGGACCCCGAATTCTTGAGCAACCCGGAGTGATTGCATTGATCGCGGTTCCGTTGCTCATCCAGAGCTACGGAATTTTTTTGATCGCTTACGGGTGGGCGTGGGCCTGGGGATTGCCTTTCTCTATCGCGGCCCCGGCGGCGATGATCGGCACTTCAAATTTTTTTGAACTGGCGGTTGCCGTCGCGATCAGCCTTTTTGGTCTTGAAAGCGGAGCCGCGCTTGCGACAGTGGTCGGGGTTCTGGTGGAGGTTCCCGTTATGCTTTCCCTCGTCGCGCTGGCCAACCGAACCCAGCGCTATTTTTCGGAGGAACGACCTGGCGATCGAGGAGGAAACGATGTCATCGGAAGTGCGTGAGTTCGAAGTTGTTGTTTGGGGAGCGAGCGGATTTACGGGAAGGCTTGTGGCCGAGTACCTGTTTGAGAAGTACGGAGCGTCAAACGGCCTCCGCTGGGCGATTGGTGGTCGCAACCCGGAGAAACTGGAGACGGTGAAACGGGAACTCGCCGGGGCGACGGGGCAAGACGCCGACGCATTGCCCATAATTATTGGCGACAGCGACGATGCAGGGTCGCTGGCCGATCTTGCCCGTCGAACCCGTGTCGTGTGTACCACCGTGGGCCCCTACGCAAAATACGGATCCAGGCTCGTCGAAGCCTGTGCGAGCACCGGGACCGATTACTGCGACCTCACCGGAGAGGTTCATTGGATGCAGCGGATGATCGAAGCCCACCAGGACGCCGCAAGGGCGAGTGGAGCGCGGATCGTTTTCAACTGCGGATTCGATTGTATTCCCTCGGATATTGGCGCTTTCTTCATGCAACGGGAAATGAAGCGGATGCACGGTGTTGCGTGCACCCAGATTCAACTTCGGGTCAAGGGTTTCAGCGGGGCAGCGAGCGGGGGCACCATCGCGAGCATGCTCAGCATGCTTGAGGAATCCGAGGTCGACCCGGGCGTGCGTCAGGCCATGACTGAGCCCTACTCGCTAAACCCCAAGGAAGATCGGACCGGCCCCGACGGGCCCGAACTTTTGGGCCCACGCTACGACGCGGACTTTGCTCAATGGACCGCGCCCTTCGTGATGGCGGGAATCAATACAAAGGTGGTTCGTCGCTCGAATGCGCTCCTGGGCTACGCGTATGGGAGAGATTTCCGCTACGACGAAGCGATGCTGATGGGGCCGGGTCCGGGGGGATTGGCCAAGGCTGTGGCGACCAGCGCGGGCTCAGCGGCCATGATGGGCGCCATGGCGTGGGGACCGTTACGCCGTGCGGCTGCGGGCCGGCTCCCGCAGCCCGGGGAGGGGCCGAGTCGGGCGAAACGCGAGGCCGGATATTTTGATTTGCTTCTGCGCGGCACAAGCGCCGAGGGCCATGTCCTCCATGGGCAGGTGAAGGGCGATCGGGATCCCGGCTACGGAGCGACTTCAAAGATGCTGGCGGAAAGCGCCGTCGCATTGGCGAGGGCCTCTCTTGGGGTGGAGGGCGGGATCTGGACGCCGGCCAGCGCCCTGGGAGAAGTTTTGCTCGACCGATTGCCCGATGCGGGGGTTTGCTTTCGCATCGACGATTGAGGAAACGGCCCTCGACCGCGAACTCGAGGGCGCTGGGGTGCACGTTCATTGTCTCTATCCCAATCGGGTCGATACCAAGCTCTTCGAGCCCGAGCGCAGCCGGGACGATGGGGTGCTGCAGACCACAGCCCAGACGGCGACTCTGGCACCGCTCCGCGAAGCCATCTGGGAGTTGGGGATACCCACGGACCCTTACCCGAACGCCGGCGAACTCGATACGATCAAGCACATTCTCTGAACTCTGAACGTTGCCCCGACCCGATCACCGGCAGCATCGCCGATCCCGCGCGTTTCGGTTTCGCTCTAGGTTAGAGTAAAGCCCTCGTATCCGTTGGCAGCGACCTCATCGCATTTTTCAACGTAGGGCGGGAAACCGAGTAGGGGCATGAATACCCGGGTCTTGCCTGGAATGTTGGCGCCCAGGTACCACGAGTTGCAAGCGGGGTAGACGGTCTCGTTGGCCACTGCATTCACATGTTCGACCCAATTTTCTTCGGCGTCGAGTGTGGCTTCGATGGTTCGATGGCCACGCTTGGACATTGCGGAGATGCAGTCCGCGATCCAATCGACGTGCTGCTCGATGGAGACGATCATGTTCGTGAGAACCGATGGACTCCCCGGGCCCGAGATGGTGAATAGATTCGGGAAGCCGGGAATACCAAGCCCCAAATAGGTTCCGGGTCCGGCCGACCACTTTTCTTGGAGAGTCAGCCCGTCGCGCCCGCGGATATCCATGGCGAGCAGAGTTCCGGTCATTGCATCAAAGCCGGTAGCGAAAACGATCGCGTCGAGTTTGTATTCCCGGCCCCCGGTTTCGATGCCGTTCGTCGTAATACGATCGATTTCCTGTTTGCTGATATCGACAAGGTCGACATTCGGACGATTGAAAGTCTCAAAGTACCCGGTGTCGAGGCAGAGGCGTTTGCAACCGAGAACCGTATCGGGACAAAGCTTTTCGGCGGTCTCCGGGTCCCGTACGAGTTCGCGAATTTTCCCCCTGACGAACTCGCCCGCTGTGGCATTGGCATCGAGGTCGAGGCCCAGATCGCCAAAGCTCCAACTGAAAGTGAAGCCCCCTTCGCGCCAGCGAGCCTCGTACTCGCGATCGCGTTCGTCGTCATCGACGTCGAGAGCGGATGTTTCATTGAGCGGCATGCGGAGCGAGAACGCATTGGGGTAGAGGCTGTTTTCCGCGCGAAATTCCGGGTATTTCGCTTTCACGTCGGCCTGCTCATCGGCGCCGAGGGGCCGATTGGCGGCGGGAATCGCGTATTGAGCAGTGCGTTGAAATACTGTGAGATGCTCGGACTGCTCGGCAATCAATGGGATCGCCTGGATCCCCGATGAACCCGTGCCGATAACGCCCACACGCTTGCCGTCGAAGTTCACGCCGCCGTGGGGCCACTGCCCGGTATGGTGAATATCGCCGGCGAACAGATCCATGCCCGGAATGTCGGGCATGTTGGTAGAAGAGAGGCAGCCCGTCGCCATGATGACGAATTGAGCCGAGACCGGATTTCCTCTGTCGGTGCAGATACTCCAACGTTCGGTCTCTTCGTCGAAGTGTACGGACTCGACGCGCGTTTCGAATTGAATGTCCTCTCGAAGATTGAAGCGATCCGCCACGTGGTTGGCGTAGCTTAAAATCTCGGGCTGCCCCGAGTAGCGTTCGCTCCACTCCCATTCCTGCTGAAGCGCTTCGTCGAATTGATAGGAGTACTGCATGCTTTCGACATCGCAGCGGGCGCCGGGATAGCGATTCCAGTACCAAGTTCCCCCGACTCCGGCACCGACCTCGAATACGCGAACCTTGAGCCCGAGTCCCCGCGAGCGATGGAGCATGTAGAGACCCGCGAAGCCGGCGCCGACGATGACGGCGTCGAAGTTCGAACTCGGCAGGGTGCTCGTGGCGGCGGCGTGATCGGCCATGTAGGGTCTCCCCGAACTTTGCGTGAATGGTCGAAAGGGTACACCTCTCGGTCGCAGATCCGGTTGAAAAATCTCAAAATAGCGGGAGAAAAAATGACAAGCCGAGGGCGTCTTGAGGGAAAACGAGCGCTGATTACCGGGGCCGGGGCTGGGCTGGGCGCCCAGATGGCGCGTCGATTTCATCAAGAAGGGGCCGAGATTCTGGTCAATGATCTCGATCTCGAGAGTGCCGAAAGGGTAGCCAAGGAGGTCAGCGGGGCGGCTCTGGCGGCCGATGTTTCCGACTCTGCGGCGGTGAGCGCGATGTTCGAGCGCGTGGGCGGCGAATTCGGGCGGCTCGATGTTCTCGTCAACAACGCGGGCATTGCCTTCTCGGGAAGTCCCGAACTCAGCGAGTCGTTCAACCAGCGCCTCTCCCAACAGGCCCAGGAGGGCATGTCTGGAGGGCCCATCGAGACGCATCTCGATTTCACCATTGAACTCAGTGACGAGGACTGGCGACGGATGATCGGCGTCCACTTGGATGGCACTTTCTTTTGCTCCCGGGAAGCACTTAAGCTGATGAGTGCGCAGAACTCGGGCTGCATCATCAATATGGGGTCGATCATGGGGACTGCGGGCGGCGCCGGCGCGGCCCACTACTGCGCGGCGAAAGCGGGGATTCTTGGATTTACTCGATCGCTTGCACGCGAAGTGGTCAGCCGGGGGATTCGCGTCAACGCGTTGGCGCCGGGTTTCATCGATACCAATATGACCGCATCCATCGATGCGGCTCGGCCGATGATCGAAGCCTCAACCCCCATGGGTCGATTCGGCGAGCCCGATGATATCGCCTGGGCGGCAGTTTACCTGGCCAGCGACGAAGCAAAATTCGTGACCGGCCAAACCCTCTCGCCCAATGGCGGCTATCACATGAGCCAGTAGGGATGAGCCGAGAGGGAAGGGTGGCCCGAAGCATCGCGCTCGGGCTTCTTCTTCCGCTTCAATCGGCGGGAAGGACCAGCGCTTGGGCAGGGACCAGGTCCCAGCTTTCGTCGGGGTTGAAGGTTTCGATGGCGGACACGGTTTTTGCGGTCTCGGGACCAAGATCCTTCTCGTACACCAAGCCAATCTGGTTGACGAGAAAACTCATCACCCCCGAAGTGCCGTACCCCGCCGGAAAGGCCAGCAGGGCAAAGCCGCCCGTCATGGCGCCTTTCTCGATGTAGTCGAGTGCACCGCCCGGCGCGCTCGGTCCCTGGGCAGGAAGGATTCGGTAGAAGTAGCCCCCAAAGGGCTTGCCCCCGCCCTGGGTGGGCGAGTAGCCCTGGGATCTTGCTGCTGCATAGAGGGGGCCCAATGGACTCAGGGCTTCGCCCTCGGAGGTCGGCCAATAGAGCCCGTCCTTGCTTCCCTCGCTGCTTAGGATGAAGCGAGCGTATTCGGGGGTTGAGCGGTTCTGGGGATTTATCCGGTAGTACTCGCGCTCGGCGTCGACGAAGGCCAGGCAGGCTTGAATGGTGCTGAGTTCGTTCTTGCCGATGCGTCGATTGAGAATCTCTTGGATGCCTTCGGGTGTGTCGAAGCGCCAGCCCGTCTTGTTGTCCAACCATCCGTTGCCTTGGCGGACCAGTGGGATGGGGAAAGGCCAGTTGTCCTCGCCGATTTCGAGAACCGCGACGCCCTCGCTCCACGCAATCCATGCATTTTGTTGTTCATAAAGGCCCACGAACCGGTCCTGTTGGTTCTTGTCCATAACCGGGTCGCCGGATGTGAGCAACGCCTCGGAACCCGGCCCTAAAATTTTTACAGCGGTCTCGTTGTCGTCGTTTTTCAGCGCGGCCACGAGAGATTCTCCCGCGGCTTCGGGGCTTGGGAAGGCCTGGCCCAGGCCGTCTTTGAGGCCCAGGGTTTGGCATGCGGTCAGTAGGATTGCGCTCGCGATCAGCAGGAAAGGAAGTGCGCGGAGGTCCATTGTATTTTTCCTCATCGTCTGCGTCCTCCACCGCCGCCGTGTCGACCGCCGCCAAACCCACCGCTCCGGCCGCCTCCAAACCCGCCGCTCCGGCCTCCGCCATGGTTGCCTCCCCGGCTACCAAAGCCGCCGCCGCGACTTTCAAAGCCTCGATCGGAGTTGCGGCGGGCTTCCTGGCCGTTGTTCATGCCACCGAACGCGGAATCGT
>DUCH01000161.1:8340-9488 GCA_012959865.1 Myxococcales bacterium
TGAACCGATCGGCCTGGCCGTTTGCGATCTGCTGCCGGCCCTGGTCGGCACGTCCGCGAAAGGAGTCCCGGGCCTTGGCGTCTCGAGTCTGGCTCCCTCCGTAGCGACTCTGAAGGCCTTTGTCCCCGTAGGAGACCCCTCGTCGATGCTCGGCATTGTGGTTCCAGTTGTTGTTATTGATGTTGGTTCGGTTGAAGTTGTTGTAGCGGTTGACATTGATGTTGACGTTGGAACTATGCCAGTTGCAATTGCCCCACATGGCGGCTCCCACCGCGAGCCCGACACCGAAAGAGACGGCCGAGTGACTGTAGACATAAGTGGGCGGGTACCAGTAGTAGGGCGGGTACATGGGGTAGGCCCAGGCGCCGTACACCACCGTGGGATTGTAGGTAGGGACGTAGACAACCTGGGGATTGGCCGGCTGGATAATGATGGTTTGTGATTGGCTGCCGGTGGGCTGGTCCTCGACTGTGACCTTCTGCTGGGAGTTGGTCTCGAGGTTGCCCTCGGCCTTGGCCTTCTGGCGCAGCACCTGGATGGAATCCATCACGTTCTTCTGGTCGGAGAGAAACGCGTCGCCGAGTTGATTGGTCCAGGTGAGTTTGTCGCTCATCATGGCCAGGACCTGGGGAAAGGCCGCGAGAGACTTGACGCTGGGGTCCCAGGTCTGCTTCTGCATGGCGTCTTCCAGGGCGTCGCTTTTCATGTCGGGGTTTGCCTTCGTCCAGCGCGCGGCTTCGACGATTTCAAGCGGGTAAGTGGACGCCATCAAGATTTGGGCCACCAGCGCATCCGGGTAGAGGGCAATGGGCGCCACCAAGGAGGCGAGTTTGTCGGGGGAAATGGCCTTGGAAGCGGTGGCGTCCGAAGCGTCCGAGGAATTTGAGGAAGGGTTGGCCGCCGCCTCTGTCGAGTTTCCGGCGCCGGCCCCCGACTGGGCCAGTGCGGGCAGGGCGATCGAGAATGCCAGGCAGAAAGCGGCGATTCGCTGCCAATTTCGGCGGGGGATGGGGGGGGCTGAGGGGAGAGAGTGCATTTCGGACCTCGGGCAAAGGGCTTGGGGGGCGCTGAGTTCGGGACTCTACATGGCCCGGTCGGGGTGACCAAGGGATCGCGGTCTCAATCGACACGTTTGTCGGCTCTGGGGG
>DUCH01000161.1:9578-29835 GCA_012959865.1 Myxococcales bacterium
AAGGACGCGCGAATCGTGGACGGGACCGGAGCACCCGAGGAAAATGGCGATCTGGGCATTCGCGACGGAAAAATTGTTGCGCGGGGCCGGGTCAGTGAGGACGCCCGAGAGAAGATCCAGGCCGACGGGGCCCTGGCGACTCCCGGTTGGATCGATATTCACACCCACTACGACGGTCAGGTGACATGGGACGATCAGATCGATCCATCGGCTTCCCACGGTGTGACCACGGTGGTGATGGGGAATTGCGGGGTGGGCTTTGCGCCGGTGCCTCCCGGCGGCGAGCGCGAGTTGATCGAATTGATGGAAGGCGTCGAGGATATTCCCGGGACGGCACTCTACGAAGGGATGCCCTGGGGCGCTTGGGAGACTTTCCCCGAGTATCTCGACTTCCTGGCCAGTCGCGAATATGCGCTGGACGTAGGCGCGCAGCTCGCCCACGGGTCGCTGCGCAATTACGTGATGGGTCAGCGGGGACGCGATCAGGAAAAGGCCACTTCCGAAGACCTGACGCGCATGGCCGAGCTCGTGGAGGAAGCCATGCGGGCGGGGGCCGTGGGTTTTTCTTCGAATCGAACCACGGGCCACCGATCCATCGATGGCAACCCGGTCCCGGGCACCTTCGCCGAGGAGGAAGAGCTCGTAGCCCTGGCCCAGGCGATGGATCGCGCGGGCTCGGGGGTTTTTGAATTGATTCCGGCCAGCACGGTGGGGAACCTCGAGGTTCTGGGCGGTGAGCGGTTTTCGCTCAAGGAAGAATTCGAGTTGATCAAGCGTCTGGGCCGCGCCTGCGGGCGCCCCGTTACGTTCACCACGGTTCAGGTCCCCGACAACCCGACCGAGTGGCAGGACATTCTGACGGGCTCGGCCGAAGAGAATGCGGCCGGTGGGAATTTGCGGCCCCAGGTGGCCTCACGGCCCATCGGCTTCGTGACCAGTCTGGACACCTATCACATGTTTCAGCGCCGGGAGACCTATCTGAAGATTGCCGATCTTCCCCTGGCCGAGCGCGTGCGCGAGATGCAGAAGCCCGAGGTGAAGGCCGCGATTTTGAAGGATGTCGATGTGCCCGTGAGCCAGGTCGGCGCCATGGCGAATGTTCACAACCTAATGCGGGAAACGGCGGCCTTCGTGATTCCCGTGGGCGACCCCGTGGACTACGAGCCCGAATTGAGCCAGGTCCTGGGCGCCCGAGCGCTGGCCGAGAAACGCGACGTGGCCGATGTCATGTACGACTTCTTGATTTCGGAAGGGGGCTGCGCCTACGCGATTCTGATGGGCGCGAACTACATCTCGGGCAATCATGATGTAATTCACACGATGCTCTCGGACCCTCACACGGTGACCGGTCTTTCCGACGCAGGCGCACATGTGAACTTGATTTTTGATGCGGTGGCGCCCACCTACCAGTTGATGCACTGGGTGCGTGACCGGAGCCGCGGACCGCGTTTGCCCATCGAACACATTGTGCACAAGCAGACGAACAACAATGCGAGCCTGTATGGAATGCACGATCGCGGAAGTCTTGAGTTGGGCAAGCGAGCGGATCTCAACCTGATCGATTTTGACAACCTGAGCCTGGGCGCACTCGGCGTCCATCGCGATCTGCCTGCAGGCGGGAGCCGAATTCTCCAAAGCGCCAGCGGGTACATCGCCACGTTCGTGAATGGCGTGCGAACCCGGGAGAACGATGGCGACACCGGCGCCCGTCCAGGTCGGCTGGTTCGCACGAACGTCGGCTAGTGGCTTCAAGGGGGAGGAGCTTCCAGGGCGAGCGGTCGGCCGCTCAATGCGCGTGGAGTCCAGGGTTGTCTCTTCGGGATATTATGGCAGTATTCCTGCCAATAAGTGACTGACTCTTTCTTGACGCGTGGGCCGCCAGGGAAGGGCGTTTGCCGGGATACCCGGCTGGAGTGAAGGGGTAGAGCGATGAAGCGGTGGCAAGTCTTGCTGGTCGTGGTGGCTCTGGGAGGCGTCGTTCTTTATTCACTCCGAGGTGCTGTCGCCGTGGGGGTAATGCGCTTCGCATTGCCGCGAATGATGACGGCGGATCCCATCGGCGATTTGCCCGACGGCCTCCATCTGACCCTGTGCGGCGCGGGCAGCCCATTGCCCGACCCCAAACGTTCGGGTCCTTGCGTGGGCGTGGTCGCGGGGGGCGATCTTTTCGTGGTTGACGCGGGCTCCGGTGCAGCGCGCAATCTCAACGCACAAGGGCTTCCCCCAGCGAGGGCCGAGGCGGTCTTCCTGACCCACTTTCACTCGGACCACATCGATGGTCTGGGCGAACTCGCTCTCCAGCGCTGGGCGGGGGCTGCCGACCCAAAGGGTCCCCTGCCGCTCTTTGGGCCCGAGGGAGTCGAGAGCGTCGCGGCGGGGTTCAATGAGGCCTATCGCAACGATCAGCGTTACCGCGTTGCCCACCACGGAGCGGCCATGATGGATCCCGAGGCTGCGGGCTTTGTCGCAAGGCCCTTCATCACTCCGGAACTGGGGCGCCCGACCGTGGTCTGGGACCGCGACGGAGTCAAGATCACCAGTTTTCGGGTCGACCACGCGCCCATCGAGCCCGCTGTCGGCTACCGCTTCGATTATGCCGGGCGGTCCCTGGTGATCACCGGAGACACTATCCAATCCCCCGAAATCCAGCGCATGTCCGAGGGGGTCGATCTGTTGGTTCACGAGGCTCTGGCGCCGCACCTGGTGGCCCTGATGGCCCAGGCCGCCACCGACGCCCACTTGACCAAACGGGCAAAAATTTTGAACGATATTCTCGACTACCACGCAAGCCCGGTGGACGCCGCCGAGACCGCCCAGGCGGCAGGTGTGGGGCATCTTCTCTTCTACCACATCGTTCCGCCCCTGATCCTGCCGGGGATGGACGTGGCGTTTCTTGAAGGCGTCGATGACGCATATAGCGGGGACATGACCCTGGGGCAGGATGGAACCCGGGTCTCGCTACCCGCAGGTTCAACGGCGATCGAGCTTTCTGGGGACTGAAGGTTTCGCGCGCTTGCGAGCCCGTCAGATCGACGGCGCCTGTCTGGCGGTATCGGGGAGTTTTAGGAGCGAGATAATGACGCCCGAAGCGACGGTGCTCACCATGAAGATCCAGATCGCCATTTCGTAACTTCCCTGGGTGTCGAAGATCCAGCCGGCCAGGGGCGGCCCAGCGATCTGGAACGGAATCATGAGCGGAGCGATCAGCCCCATGGCGCGGCTGAAGTTTCCGCCCGGAAAGCTCCGGGCGAGCAGGGCGGCTTGAAGCGGTGCGATGCCGCCCAGCCCGAGCCCAAAAAAACCGCCGGCCACGACCAGTGCGCTGTAGCCGGAGAGCCCTGAAAGGCCCAGCAGAGCAAAGAACTGGAAGGCCAATGCGACTCGGAATGCGCTCTTCTCCCCGAGCCGATCCGCCAGCCAGCCGAAGGCGATTTTGCCCGCCGCCGCCCCCACCGAGATGGCCGAGAGCATGCCGGCGGCGCGCATGGGGTCGATGCCCCGATCGATGGCGAAGGCAATGCCGTGGTTCATGACCGCGAGTGCGCCGAAGTAGGACAGCCCGCAGGCGGCGCCGATCAGCCAGAGTGTGGGCGCTGCCAATAGTTGGCGCATGGAAGAGGGCTGGGCCGGGGCGGGTTCGAACGCGCCTTTGTCTGCGGGTTGTTCGCCATCCGGCGCCAGCCCGCGGTCTTCTGGGCGGGTCACGACGAGCCAAGCCACCAGCGGGATCAGGCCCAGGGGAACCACGGCGAAGAAGCGGTAGACCGCTCGCCATCCCCAGGTCTCGAGCCCCCAGGTGGCGGCCGGAATCATGATCGCTCCAGAGATCGACATGCCGATCATTGCGATTCCCAAGGCCATGGATCGCCTTCGCTCGAACCAGTTGACGATGAGGGAATTGCAGGAAAGCGAGCCCAGCGCGCCCATGGCAAGGGGCCCTGTCAGTCCGTAGGCGAGAACGATATGCCAGAAGGCCGTGGCCTCGGAGAGCGCATAAAACCCCAACGACATGGCAATGGCCCCGATGATCATCACGTTTCGAATGGGAAAGCGCGAGATCGCCAAGCCAATCAGCGGGGAAAACACGATGCCCGAGAGCATCATTGCCACCGGGGGGAGGGCGGCCTGGGCGCGGCCGATCCCGAATTCCTCACTCATGGGCAGAAGAAATACGGGAAAGCATTGCATCATGGAGCCCACGGCGATGAACTGAACCACGAATGCCAGCCCGACAATGACCCAGCCATAGAACACGGTAGTGGATCTCCTTGAATGGGTGCGCGATTGGCCCAAGACTTCTCGAGACGATACCCCAGTCACTTGTCTGGAATCGAAGCGACGGAGCTTTATCTCTCGGTTGCGCGATGTCTCGAGTCCGGGCGATCGATCCCCACCGCATTCGGGCAGACTGGTCTATTCTCCATAGAAGCGAATTCTCTCCATAGAAGGGGACTCGCTGTTTTCCTGCACTTGGCTAGAGTGGACCCGCGACTTCATGATTGAGTCGACGCGGGATCGGCGTTCCACTCGATCAGGGAATTTTTCATGGCCCCGGTGCTGGAGGGGGTGAGCCCATTGCGTCTCAAGAGTTGTCCCGCCGCCGCGTTGATCTTCCTCTGGATTCTGGTTCCAGGGTTGGCGTTGGCCCGCGATCTCTTCGTTACGGTCATCACCGTGGGGGGGGAGACGGCGTCGAACTCGACGAATTCGTTTCAATCTGTGGGAAACCTCTTCGATGAAGCTACGGTGGCTGAACTTTTCCCGACGTACCAGCAAGGTTTAACAGCGTACTCCGCGGTCCTGGACTTTCGTGGCGTGATCACGGGCTTGAGCTTTGATGCAGGAGCGGATGTTTTTCGTTTCGAGATTCCCGCGTTGGGGATCGCTCTCGCTTTCACTGGCGGATCCCGGGATTCGAGCGTTCAACAATTCGAAGACTGGCTCAGAGGAGAAAATGTCGGGGCCGCCAATTCTCAGAATTCCTTGACGCCGTTTTTGCGTGCGTTGGTCGCACAATCCCCGGTCGATCCCGTCGCGGGCAATCCCAATAGCCTCGAGAGTCGAATGTTCGAGAGCGATCTCGGCCTGGGGACACTGGGCTCGTTCCTCGAGGACTTCTCCGACTTCTCCGACGACACCGCCAACACCGACGATTCCGCCAAGCCGCCGAATGTCTGGAAACTCGATTTCGATTTCGGCCACTTCGCCGCAGGCCCTCACGGGGGCGAAACATACGATCTGGACATCGCGTTCGGCTGGAACGTGAATCGCAGGATCATCCTGATGGCCGACCTGGCGACGATGTTCAGCGTGGCGGAAGGGGAGGCGCTGACCGGCCTGGGGAATTTTGGACTGGGATTGCAGGGGAGAATTGCCGAGGGGTGGAATCTTGCCCTGATGGTCCGGGGAGGGGTGGTGGGCTCGGTCGACGTGGGTGCCGTGGCGGCGATGGTCACGGTTTCCCTGGTGAATCATATGGGCTTCGATTTTTCGGAATACCGCCTCGAGATGAGCAACATGGTTGGCTTTGCGAGTTCCATCGACGGAATCGAGATCGAGGGTATCGCCCTGAACTACGACGGCTTGACGAATGTGGTTTTGAAGAACGGGCTTTCGCTTTACCGCGAACTGGGCGGATCGCGCCCTCTGCGCGCTCGTTTGTTTCTAACAGATACCCAGTATTTCGGTGACGATCTCTGGCTCGAGCACAGCGATGAGATTGGCCTGGGGTTGGGAATGGCGGCGAGCAAGGACGGTGTTCGGACCTACGACCCCGTCGCCCTCGATCTTTCGTACGTTTTCGGAAGCGCGTACGACGCCTTCCACCTGAAGCTCAGTTTTCGTTTCTGAGTGAGGGCTGTAGGGCGTACGAGGCCCGGAAAGGGTCCGGGACTCCCGGGATCCCGCTATGGCTCGCCATCGATGGGGGCCATCCAACGCTCGATGGCTCGGGCCAGTTTCAGGCCGAGACTTAGGGGATGCGGGCCGTATCCGGATTGGCGAGAATTCACTGTGATGAAACCCCTACCGCGACTCGAGTATTCCGGCGCCGTGGACGGCGACGGCCACGTTCTCGAACCGCCGGACCTCTGGCAGAATTATCTCGACCCCATCTTCCGCAGCCGGGCGCCGACGGTTCGGGCGGACGCTTCCGGGTTGGAGTTTCTCGAAATCGATGGAGAGGTTTCGAAGCTCGTGCGAAACGGGATGCCGGCTGGTCTCGGGGCGATGGATCGGGTGGCGGGCCATGTTTACGAGCGCGATGTCGTAACCGGGCTGAAATACGTCGATCAGGCTCCGCTGGGAGCGATGGATCCGAAGGAGCGGATTGAGCGCCTGGATATGGAAAACATCGAAAGGGTTTTTCTCTATCCGACACTGACTTTGTTCTGGGTGGCCGAGTGCGAAGACGAAGACTACACCCAGGCTTGCCTGCGGGCCTATAACCGTTGGATCGTGGACTTTTGTGCCGATTCGGCTGGCCGGCTCTTGCCCATGGCCCAACTCTCCCTGGGTGATCCCGAAGCGGCCGAACGCGAACTGCGCCGGGCGGCAGAGGACGGCGTGGCCGGGTTCTTCGTTCCGCCCTTTCAGTGGACGCGTAAACCTCTGGGTGATTCGGCCCATGATCGGGTCTTTGCGGCGGCCCAAGAATCCGGCTTGCCCCTGGGCATTCACCCTTCGTTGGAGCCCAAGTGGACCGCCCCAGGCCGCTTCGGGAACTACACCAGCGGAAAATATGGCTTCTTCCTGAACGTGACAGCGGCGGATGCCGTTCGCCACGCCTTCACATCGCTGTTTCAATACGGGGTATTCGAGAAGTTTCCGGCGCTCCGGATATTGCTGCTGGAATCGGGCGCGGGATGGGTGGGGTATTGGCTCGACCGCATGGATACCGTCTACGCGTCGCCCCAAGGCTTCCGAGTTCGTGAGTTGTTGCCCGAGAAGCCAAGCTTTTATTTTCGGCGTCAGTGTTGGATATCGGGCGATCCCGACGAGACATCGCTTGCGAATATCATCGCGCTGGTGGGCGCCGACCGCTTTTTTTGGGCCTCGGATTTTCCGCATCCCGATCATCCGCCGGATTACATTCCCGAACTCGAGCGGTTGACTCGCGCCCTGCCGGAATTTGCCCGGGAGGGATTCTTGGGCGCCAACGTATTGCGCGCTTTTGGAATCTAGGGCTCTAGGGCTCAAGGACAGGGAGCGCTCGGGGATCCGAAAAGGCGCCCACGCTTCCGAGTGTTCGGTCAGTCGATGATCGCTCCGTAGACGATGGAGCGCAGCTGGGCGCGAAAATCGTAGGTTGCACTGGGCAGCAACTGGGTCAGGAACACAACCGAGAGGTCTTCGGCGGGGTCCACCCAGAACGCCGTGCTGGCCGCGCCCCCCCAGGCGAATTCGCCCGCGCTGCCCGTGGCCCCGGTCCGGGCGGGTCCCAGGTTCACCGAGAAACCGAGACCGAAGCCGACTCCCTCGTAGGGGGTTTCCGAAAATGAACCCTGGGCCATCTGGGTGAGATCAACATCTCCAGGGAGGTGGTTCTCGGTCATCAGTTCGAGGGTCTTGCGCGACACGAGTCGGGCGCCGTCGAGTTCGCCCCCGAGCCGAAGCATTTCGGCGAAGCGAAGGTAGTCCTGGGCGGTGGAAACCAGGCCGCCGCCTCCGGAATGAAATTGCGGGGGTGTGAGGTAGCGACTGGTCGCCGGATCATCCTGAAGCACCAGCTTGCGATTGATGCGTCGCTCGTAACAGGCGGGAAGACGGGGTTGCTTCTGCGGGGGAACAAAGAAACCCGTGTCGACCATTCCCAGGGGTTCAAAAATTTCTTCGTGGAGAAATTGATCGAAGGGCTTGCCCGAAACCACTTGGACGAGATAGCCGAGAACATCGGTGGCCATGGAGTAGTTCCAGCGTTCGCCCGGGGAAAACTCGAGGGGCAGAGCGGCGATTTTCTGCACGGTTTCCTCGAGGTTTCCGCTGCTATTGACGCCCTCGAGCCCGCATTTTCGGTACGCGGCGTCCACCGGCGTTCGGTGCATAAACCCATAGGTGAGCCCTGAGGTATGGCTGAGCAGATCCCTGATCCGCATAGGGCGGCGGGGCGGCTCGGTGATGAAGTGCGGATAGCTTCCCATTCGAAAGACACCCTGCTCGGCAAAAGCGGGGATGTATTTGTGGACGGGGTCGCGCAGTTGAAAGAGTCCACGCTCGTAGAGCATCATGGTTGCGATCGAGGTGATGGGTTTCGTCATGGAATAGATGCGGAAGATTGCGTCCTCTTCGAGGGGGCGTTTGCGTTCGACTTCCATATGCCCCAGGGCCGAGCAGTGGGCGATGCGGCCGCGACGGGCAACCACCGTCAGGGCGCCAGCGATCTTGCCGGGCTCGATATAGCGTTCGCGCAGGTGCTCATCGATCCGCGCCAGGCGGGTAGTGGAGAGTCCGACTTCTTCGGGTTTCGCCTCTTTCATTTCTGAACTCCCTTTTGGGCCAGGACATGCGTGTGCCCGGCCACTTTAGGTCGGCACGGTTGTCGGGATCAAGAGCCCCACTCCATGGGGGGACAGGGTCGTCTTGGGCGATCCGCACGGGTCTCCCCATCCGCCTTCGGCTGCCCCATCTGCCCCCTCCCTCCGCCCCCCCTAACGCCACCCCCTACCGCCACCACGCACCCGGGGGGCGCCGTTGGGGAAAGGCCTCCGCGTGGATCGGTCTGAATTTTGTCGTCGAGGCCCCAATTTCGAGTCTTGGGAGAAGTTCTTCAAGGCATTGATTCAATGAATGATTTTCCACCAATTCGTGGTCTGAATTGCACCCCGAGCGCCAACGATCCACAGACTTCTCCGAAAGGGGACGGATTGTGGGTCAGTCGGTGTTCCTAACGCGACTGAATTCAAGTCAGCAGAAAACGGAGCGGAAATTGAGTCGGGCCCGCGCCCATCCACTTCGCGAATTCAAACGTTACAGGATGAGGAGAATGGTCGTGTCGTTGGATTTTCTAAGAGATCTCAAGGGGGAGCGCGTTTCTTCCCGCGTCCTGGGCGCCGTCCTGGGCGCCGTAGTCACCGCTCTTCTTCTCACCGTGACCGTGGCCGGCGCCGACTCAAACGGCCGCAACGACCACGACTACCGCAACGACCACGACTACCGCAACGACCACGACTACCGCAACGACCACGGCGACCACGACCGCAACCGGAGGAACACGAGTGTTTTTCCGTCTTCGACCGACCCGTCCGCATTCACGCCGCTTTCCATCGGCGACCTGCCCGAGGGCATAGCGGAAGCGAATCATGGCGCCTTTGAGGGTGGCCTATCGGGGACCCCGCAAGACACCATTGCACAAAATGTCGTCCAAAAAGAGGATCAGCTGACCGGGAGAACCTTCGACGTCCCGACCAACTCCTCCCCCAGTCCCCTCTTTGGCGCCACGCCCTTTAGCCAGCAGATGCTGCGTTTCGAGGAATTCGGCCCGGAAAAATTACGACTCCGAAAAAAGCAGAAGGCCAATAAAAAACCGAAGGGTTGGATCCCGCTCCCCGCGCCCTCCAACGCACAAGGAACGCCCGATTCGGCGGCACTTGACACCTTCCTGGCCCAGAGTGTTTGGCCTATTCCCACTCTCTACGCCAACGATCAGGACCGGAACCCGTGGGAATCGCAAATCGAAACTTGGCTGGGGCGAAGCCTCGATTCGCCGCCTGCCGAGGGACGACCTCCGGGACAGGCCTGGTCACACCAGCGCTGGAAGGAATTCAAGCCGAAGACCTTTTACCAGACAGCGACGACCGGGGCTCGAACCAATCGTGGCCTGCGGGATGACAAGCAGGATCACAACTATCGAGTGGGGGAATTTGGCGACGAGGGTCTGTATCACAACACGACGGGCAATCCCGGATCCGAAGGAACAACGTTCGGAATCCCGGTCCAGTTTCATCCGGCCATGCCCGAGCAGTCGGCCTCGGCCGTCTGGACTTTCGATGGAACGTTTCCTCCCAAGTTGCTCAAGGTTCGATATGGCGAACCGGTGATGATGCGGCAATACAACGCGCTCCCCATCGACGTCGCCGAGAACAGCGGTTTCGGCGTGCATACGCTGACCACCCACGAACACAACGGCCACAACCCGGCGGAGAGCGATGGCTTTGCCAACGCGTTCTTTTTCCCGGGTCAGTTTTATGACTACCGATGGCCGGTCACCCTGGCGGGAACCGACTCCATCAACACAGAGGCCCGCGACCGGCGGGCGGGCCGCCCCGATGGCAAGGGCGGTATCAAGAAGGTTCCGGGCGACTGGCGAGAAACCATGAGCACCCACTGGTTTCACGACCACATGCTCGACTACACCGCGCAGAACGTCTACAAGGGCAGCGTTGCGATGATGAACTACTACAGCGCCATCGATCGGGGGAATGAATCGATCAAGGACGGTGTCAACTTGCGTCTGCCCAGCGGGAGCGCTCTGGACTGGGGAAATCGCGACTACGACGTCAACCTGGTCCTGGCTGAAAAAGCCTGGGATGCCGACGGTCAGCTCTGGTTTAACCCCTTCAACCAAAAAGGGTTTATCGGCGATGTGATGACCACCAATTGGCTCTACAAGCCGTATTTCGACGTCCGTGCGCGGCGCTACCGCTTCCGCATCCTCAATGGTTCCATCTCGCGATATTTCAAAATCGCTCTGGTTAACGAAGCCGGAGATCCGGTGCCGTTCCATATGGTTGCCAACGACGGGAATATCATGGAGCACTCGGTTCTGTTTGCGAACGGCGAACTGCCGACCCTCGGAATCGCCGAGCGCTACGACATCGTTGTTGACTTCAGCAATTTCGAGCCGGGCTCGAGGCTCTACCTAGTCAATATGCTTCAGCACAAGAATGGCCAAGTGACTGATGTTCCGATTCCGCTGGCCGATATCGTCAGCGGCGCCTATCAGGCAACCGCAATCGATGAAGACTTCGATGGCGAGCCCGATCGGTGGGTCGACGGTGATCCGGTTGTCGGAAAATTCGTCGAATTCCGGGTTCAGGAATACAACGAAAAAGATCAGAGTATGGACCCTGCCGACTATGTCGCGGGCGAAAAGCAGATGATTCCCCTGCGTCGTCCCACGCAAGATGAACTGGCGAACGCAATTCATCGATCCTTCGAATTCGAAAGAGAGCCCACGGATGATCGACCCTGGGTGATCGAGACCGATGGGGGCAAGGGCTTTGGCGCCGACCCCCGGCGGCTCTCGGCGGCTCCGGAAAAAAATTCCGGAGGACTCGAGGTCTGGCGGCTCCTCAACAGCGGAACGTGGAGCCACCCGGTCCACATCCACTTCGAAGAAGGCATCATCCTGCGCCGGGATGGCAAAGCGCCCCCGGAATGGGAGAAATGGGCGCGTAAGGATGTCTATCGACTCGGCCCCCAGGAAGACAGTGGTGTCATGGTCGAAATCGCCCTGCGTTTTCGGGAATTTGCCGGAACCTTCATGGAGCACTGCCACAATACCCAGCACGAGGACCACGCCATGCTGCTGCGCTGGGATATCGAACATCCTGGGCAGACCGAACTGATGCCCACTCCGCTGCCGTCCTGGGACGGGGTGACCTACGTGGATACCCATGCGCTGCCGACTTTCCGAACCGGCGAAGGGATAGGCGAATACGGTCCCTTGCTCGAGCCCGTCTCGGTCTGGGTTGACGGCGCAACCGTGGGTGAACTCGACGACATACGGGATATCCCGCTGGGCGACGCGTTTGATCCCCAACCCAACGAACGCGGCACGATCACGTTCCCGCTGATGCTGGGTACGAACAACGACAATGGGATCCTGACGGACGTGTGGTACTTCCTGCACGACATCAGCGATGAACACCTGGCCGAAACGATGGGTTTGGCCTGGGGCGGGGCACTGGTGGGTACGCCCGAAGCGGCGACGTCGGCGGCAACTATTGATCCGATCACCGGCCACTGGACTTTCTACGGGGATCTTCCCAACCCGGTTCACGCCGGAGATACGAACCCAGTAGGTATCCCCGCAATCGACGATCTCAACGGCTACTCACCGCTCAGGCGCGTGAACATCGACGGTAAGGAAGTCATCGTCAACGCGATCATGGTTAAGTGGGGCGATCAGCCTTGGGAACACCATCGCATCGACGAGAGCTGCGTGAGCTTTCCCGAGATCCCCTGGAGCAATCCGAAAACCTGCGCCTACGTGGGTGCGGATTGGGCTGCTCTGCACGCATCGGGACAGGTGCTTGCATTGGAAACCGATGGACCTGACCCCTACGTGACCTTCAAGCTCCACAAGGCATGGGCCGATGGCGCCGACTACCTGCCCTACTACATCGTGCTGGATACCTTCGCGACCGGTCCGGATGGAGTTACTCCCTCCCATGGCCCCGCCAAGGCCATGGGCGTACCGTTCGTGCCCAAGCACAAGTACCTGGGATCGGCCGGAATACCCCTGGTCCAGTTCCTGCCCCCGATCTCCCTGTACCCTGGCAAGACACCGGCCAATCCGCTCGGATTTGGCTTGCAGGGCGGCGGACCGCTCGGCGGACAGGTGGGCGTCCCGGCTTATTTCATGCCCGAGGATGAGTACAGCCCGATGTGGCATATCGGCTTCGCGCGCTGGCTCGAACCCGCAACCGAAGTCGTCAAGGGATTCGAGCAATTGAAGGAGCTGCGCGCCGAGGGCCGGCTCGAGATCCTGGAGTTTCCGCCGCCCCCGAACTTCGGGGCCGACAATTTTGACTTCGATCACCAGAATTCGGCGGGCAACGCGCGGCACATCGTAAATTGCCCGACCACCATGACCATTGACGCAGCGGTTCATCAGGCCCGCCAACTCGACCGGCCGTCCCTTCCTTAGGGGCGGCGTAGGTGTGGCTCGGTCGGCAGGTGCCGACGGCGTCCGCCGATGGAGAGAAAGGACTACTGAGCCATGAGACAAACAATGCACTGGATACTGATGGGATGGATCGCGTGTCTGCTCGCCGTCTCCGCTCAGGCTTCACCCTGGGGTCGCGATTACTTCCCCAACGTTCCGCTCGTGACTCAGGACGGTGAAAACGTCCGTTTCTTCGATGATTTGATCGAGGGCAAGGTGGTGGCCATCAATTTCATCTACACGACCTGCCCGGACACTTGTCCCCTGGAGACCGCGCAGTTGCTGAAGGTGCAGAGCATCCTGGGCGACAGACTGGGCAAGGATATCTTCTTCTACTCCATTACCATCGATCCAGAAACCGATTCGCCCCAGGTCCTCAAGGAGTACAAGGACCGCTTCGGTGCTCAATGGACTTTTCTGAGCGGAAAAAAAGCGGATATCATCCAGCTTCGAAGAAAGCTCGGTCTCTTCGTCGAGGAAATCCAGGACGGATCGAATAACCACAACGTGAGCATGATCATCGGCAACCAGGCGACTGGCCGGTGGATGCGGCGCTCCCCCATGGAGAACCCCTACATGCTCGCCGACCAATT
The DNA here is from genome assembly GCA_012959865.1 of Myxococcales bacterium. Taxonomy (GTDB): domain Bacteria; phylum Myxococcota_A; class UBA9160; order UBA9160; family UBA4427; genus JAZXM01. The sequence goes on from DUCH01000161.1 coordinate 23,058, forward strand.
GGGCAATTGGCTGAACGATTGGAAGGCCCCCCAGCGGAAAGCCGACTATGCGAGCGCTCCCCAGTTGCGGAACATTTCCAGCGGCGAACAGCTCTTTCGCACTCGCTGCGCCACCTGCCATAGCTTGAATGGCAGCGAAGCGGGAAGCGCCTTGGGGCCGGATCTGCTCGGCGTCTCGGGTCGCCGGGAGATGAACTGGCTGCTCGCCTGGCTTCAGGCCCCCGATCGTATGTTGGCCGCCAAGGATCCCATCGCGATGGAGCTCTACGAAGAATACGGCCAGCTCGCTATGCCCAATATGCGCCTCAACCGCCAGGAAGCGGGAGATCTTATCGAATACTTGAAGTCGGAGACGGCGCGTGTGGCGCGAGTGGCGACTCGCGTGGAGAGTCTGCAGGCTGCGCCAACGACTGTCTCTCGGGTCTCCGTACCCAAAACCCAACCGGAAAAGTTCGAGCGAAGCGCTCAAGCCCGGCCGGATGAGGAGGTGGCCGTGATCAACGCATGGGTGAGGGAAGCCGATGAACACGCCCGGATGAACGCGGGCTATATGACTCTGGTCAATGCCGGGAACGCGGACGTCAAGCTGGTCAAGGTGGAGAGCGAAGCATTCAATTTTGTCGAGGTGCACGAGATGGCCAAAGTGGACGGGTTGATGGAGATGCGCGAAATTACCGCCCTGGTGATTCCGGCCAATGACCGCGCGCTTCTGGCACCTGGAGGCAAGCACTTGATGATGTCGGGGGCGCGCAAGTCCTTGGAAAAAGGCGAGCGTGTAGAACTGGTGCTGACTTTCGATACGGGAACGATTCAGACGGTGTCGGTCCACGTGGTCGCGATGTAGCTTTCGCCGAGAGATCGGCGTGTGGACGAGTTCTCGCAAGATTTCAGAGCGACGTGGGGGCGTACCCTTATTACCCACGGGGCGTTTTCTCCGGTCATGTGCACGAAGGGTTGGCAACTCGGACCCGGACGCGCTACCCACATGCGAACCCGGGTCCATGACCCGCTGGCGGCGGCAACGAGACCGACTGCAAATCCTGCTGAGGTCACGCCGCTCATTTTTCAGTCTTGCTCCCTTCCTCGGATCCATGGTGTTTGCGAGGACCCAGCGGATTGGAACACAACAACTGCCCGGCTTGCATCGTAAGCTCGCCCGCGTAGTGGAGAACCAATTAATCAAGATGTCTTTACCTTTGAACGACTCGCCAATCGGCTTTGACCGGTTCGGCCTCCACCCTTCCATTGTTCGCGGCCTTGAAGCTGCGGGTTTTCAAGCTCCCCGGCCCATTCAGGCCGAAACGATTCCTGCGGCCCTGACGGGGCGCGACGTCTTGGGCCTGGCCCAGACAGGGACGGGCAAGACGGCGGCTTTTGCGTTGCCCTTGCTCGATCGCTTTGCGCGGGAGCGTGGCCGCGGGCCGCGGGCTCTGGTGCTGGCGCCCACCCGGGAACTCGCCACCCAGATCGACGCAGAGATTCGTCTGCTGGCTCGTTATACGAAACTGAAGGCTGTCACTGTCTTCGGCGGCGTATCGGCCCACGGCCAAATTCGCGCGCTGCGCGGCAATCCAGAGATCGTTGTTGGTTGTCCGGGCCGTGTTCTGGACCTGATTGGGCAGGGTGTTCTGTGTCTTCGCGACGTGGAAGCTTTGGTGCTGGACGAAGCGGATCACATGTTCGATATGGGTTTTCTTCCCGATCTTCGTCGAATTCTCAAGGAACTGCCGGCGAATCGACAGAACCTGCTTTTCTCGGCCACGATGCCCAGCGAAATTCGAAAACTTGCGGACGGACTTCTGTGCGAGCCCCACGTTGCCCAGCTTTCGCTGTCCGGGCCGGCCGAGACCATCGACCACGCTCTGGTGCCCGTGCGAGAGGAGCACAAGCGGGAATTGCTTGAGGCGATTCTTGCCGAGGATGCGTGTGAGTCGGCCATCGTGTTTACTCGGACCAAGCATCGCGCCCGGCGCCTGGCCAGCCAACTCGACAAGGTTGGCTATCGAGCGGTGAGCCTTCAGGGCAATATGTCCCAGTCGCAACGCGATCGCGCTATGAAGGGCTTTCGCAAAGGTCAGTTCGATGTGCTGGTGGCCACGGATATCGCGGCACGGGGCATCGATGTCCAGGGCGTTTCACACGTCATCAATTTCGATGTTCCGAATACGCCCGAAGCCTATACCCACCGCACCGGGCGAACCGGGCGCTCCGAGACCGAGGGCTGCGCGTTGACTTTCGCGACTCGGGAAGATCTCGCATGGCTTCGCGCCACCGAGCGGAAACTGGGGGCCCCTATTCCCCGGCGAAATTTCCCAGGATTCGAAGGCGACGCTCGAGAATTGCAGGCTTCGCCCAAGAAGGCGTCGCCCCAGACCCGCGGTGGACGTTCGGGACGCTCGCGACCGGCGAGTACCGGCCGCGGTCGATCGCGGCGGCCGGGTCGCGCTATACACGCCTAGCTGGCCGAGTTCGGGGACGGCACCTGACCGTCCCCGAACTCGAACCTCTGCGTCGCAGAGGAAGAGGCGAGGCGTCATGGAATTCGTCATCAGTTACGACATGCGGGCGCCTGATTTCGGTGCTGCGCCCGATGAACTCTATGCGGCGGCCCTCGATCAGTGTGCATGGGCGGATGATCTCGGCTTCGATTGTGTGGGCCTCGGGGAGCATCACGGTGCCGAAGATGGCTACCTGCCTTCGCCCCTGATGATGGCGTCCGCCATCGCGGGGCGCACCCGCCGAATTCTTCTTCGTCCCAATGCTTTGCTGGCTCCGCTCTACGATCCCGTCAAGTTGGCCGAAGACCTTGCGGTGCTGCAACTCCTATCCCACGGCCGGCTGGAAGTGGTGATCGGCGCGGGCTATCGCCCATCAGAGTTTGAGATGTTTGGAAAGCGCCGGGAGGAACGCCAAGCCCTCTACGTGAAAGCGTTTGAGGTTCTCCGCAAGGCTTGGACGGGCGAGACCTTCGAGTACGAAGGGCGGAGCGTTTGTGCAAGGCCTGTCCCCTTTCCCGCGCCGCGTCTTCTTCTCGGAGGATCCCACCGGGCTGTCGCCCGCAGGGCGGCTCATATAGCCGACGGTTTCTATCCCCCGAACGGCGAGAACTGGGAGGTCTATCGGGAAGAGTGCTTGAAACTCGGCAAGACCGACCCCGGCGAGTGCAAGCGCCTTGGTCCTATCTATACCCATGTGACCAAAACTCCCGAGGCCGACTGGGCGCGCATCGCTCCGCACGCGGCGCACTGCGCACGCTCGTACTCGGAATGGACCGTCGAGGCGTATGGCAGGGCGGCTGGACCGTTTGCGGAGGGTGTAGACCCCGAGGATCTTCTGGGCACCGGCGCCTACCGGGTACTCGGCCCGGAAGAAGCGATCGAGATGATCCGGTCGCTGGGTTTCGGGAGAACATTTATTCTTACCCCGCTGCTCGGTGGCCTCGATCCTCATCTCGCGTGGAAGGGCTTGAGGCTTTTCGGCGACTCGGTCTGGCCTCACGTTCGTGACCTCCAGGGCTGAAGCCAGAGCCATCTCCTCGGGGACTTTCGGGTTCCTCAGTGCGAGTCGCCGACACTCCGAGCCGAGCTACCGCGCCGCCCGTTGTGATCTCAGCTCGGCCTGCAGGCTTTCCGCAACCGAAGCAAATTTGGGGAGCAGCAAGCGGTCGGGGTCGAAGGAAAAAAAGAGAATGGGATATTCGGGGGGTAGCGTCGTATGGGCGTTCTCTCGCTGGGCCGCAGACAAGGGCGCTCTGCTGAGGACCAACACCAATTCCGGCGCCAGGCGCTGCCATGTCTCTGAGTCGGGAACCAGTCGATACTCTTCACCTCCGTGGGTCACGCTGTTCCCTCCGGCGATCTCGATCAGATCGGTCGCAAAGCTGTGTCCCCCTGCCAGCTCCAAAGGCGCCCAATTCATGACTGCCGCGATGCGGGGGCGATCCTGACGAAAGCTCGAAGGCGTCATCAGAGCGAGCGGTCTTGTGATCTCCCTCTCGAACTGTGTGGCTCCGACTAGACCCACAAGGCGTCTGCCCAGTGTTCGGCACAGTTCGAATACATCCGCGAGGTTGTGAGGGGCGTACTCCACGTACTCCGAGACCTTGCTGGGGGTTGGCGAATCGGAGGGGGCGACTCCCGACGGAAGCTTCGGCCCGATGATCAGTCGTGGAGCCAGCTGCCGGGCGCTCTCGAGGTTCAGCGTGGGAAGGTTCTCGGTGCCGGGCAATTCCGAGGATTCGGGATCCACGCCGACGAGAAGGTTCCGGCCTCCGAGACCCAGTACGAAACGGGTGGCCCCGGGTGAAAGCGTTGCCACGGTCATCCGGATCGAAGTCGGAGGATTAAGAGAGTTCACAATCTTCGCCGTGGGCTCGGGCGCGGGCCCGCAGCCCACCAGGAGTACCGCCCACGCGGCGACAGTTCCCCCCCACCGCCCGGCGAGCGTTCGGGGATTGAGAGGAGCCCCCTGGGGTATATGGGTGTTTTTTACATCATTCATACGGTTTTCTCTTCCTAGCACGCGGATTTTACTGATATTCTCAAAACAAGGGAATCGCTGATTTATAAGAATTTTCCCTGAAAAATGACGAAGAAGTAATACCGAAGAAGTAATACCGATGGAGAAGGGCGGCGAAGTCGACTCTCCCTACCCCCCGGAGCTCCGCCGTCTCGATTTTCCCAAGACAAAACAGCCCCACTAGAGAAAGGGAACACAGTCCATGAAGATTTATCCCGATATTCGAAGGGTCGCCGCGTTGACTGTAGGTTTATTCAGCTTGGTTTTCGCAAGCGCAGCATCTGCGGGGATCCATACCTGGAGATTCAGCGAGGCGTTCAGCAATTCAGATGGGTCCATTCAATTCGTTGAACTCGTCGACCAGGGCACGGGGGGGTTTGAGACCGGTGTAGGGAACGGGACCCTCAGCAGCACTCTTCAGACCTACATTTTGGCCGAGGGAGCGGTCGCCGCGCCCACCAACGGTCGACATTATCTGATCGCGACACAATCCTTCGCCGATCTCCCTGGAGCGCCGGTCCCCGACGCGATTATTCCGCTTTCGAACATTCCCTTTTTCAGCGCCGCGGCCGATGTGCTGGGCTTTTCTTTCTCCCCCGGCCTCACGGTGACCGGCGCGCCCACCAATGGCACCGACTCGGTACATGTGAGCTACAGCGGACTGGTCGCAGTGGGCCAAAGCGTTGCGGTCAACTCTCCCACGAACTACGGCGGAGCGACCGGCTCCGTGAATGCGTCGCCCGGTTTGAGTGGTCCAGCCCGCATTCTTTCCATGAGTGGCCAGTGGTTTCAGAACCGCGGTCCTTTGGTGGATATTCCGAATAACGGTGGCGCGGGCGCCTGCGCGGCGTTCATTGGTCAACCACGCCCGGCCCCGGCCAGCGTGAGCGACGGCTGCGTGAACAACTTTATTCCGCAGAACGGCGGGATCCCGGCTGCCGCCCAGGCGATCAGCGTGACGGGTGGAAGCCCGGCGAACTTCTCGATCGTCAACAATGCGGCATTCGGCCAGGTGGGCGGTCCGGCCAATCGCGCGACTGTGCCCGTCGTGGGAATTCCCACGGTGATCCAGTTGGCTTCGCAGTTCAGTCTCCAGGGTCCGGCCCTCACCACGGTGCTGAACGGCGGTGGTCCGGCTTCTTTCCAGGCGAATGCGTGGAGCAATGATCCGGGCCAGGCGGCTCGTGTGGGTGCGAACTTCACCTGGTGCCCGCCGGGTGGTGCGTGCACCGGCGGTACGGGGACGACTTTCGGCGCCCTCGGCGCCCAAATCAAGTACACGGGAGGCGCGAACGCGTTTGGTGGCACCATGGGCATGATGCTGCGCAATACCGGTGTGGTTTCGATCCGACTCGAAAATACGTTGGCTACGATGACGCCGCGGGTGCTTCATCAGCTTGTGGGTGGAACCACGAACCCGACCTACTCGCCCCAGATGGGGGGCGGTGGGTACGCAAACCATCGGCTCATCACCTTGGCCGCTGGCCCGATCCACAATAGTTATTCGGTCGGTCTCCCCTGCACCACCGGCTTCGGTCAGGTTCCTGCACCTGCGGGCTGCGGTGTGATTACCGCCCAGGGCCCCTTTCTTTTCTCGGCTCCCGGTTCGATGAACGAGGACTGGGGCATGCCCTGGACCACGGGCACCGTGCTCGTCCAGAACATTGCGGGCAACCCGGGTGATGGCGCAACGACCTTCTCGGTGCATGGCAGCGACAACCGCACCGGCGCTGGTGCGGGCCAGATCACCATGGTGGCCGGCGCAACCACCGAGCGCACCCCGAGCAGCAATCACTTCGCGGCTCTCGAGGTGGTGACCATGACCTTTGCTCCCGCAGCGACCCCGGCGCTCTCGGCTCCGGCCATTCTGGCCTTGGTGTCGCTGATGGTGCTGGCCGGTGGGTATATGGTGCGACGACGCTTCGTGCCGACCCACTAGACCGACGCAATAGGCACCGCGCTCTCACGTTGAGCCCGAGTACAGAGATGCCGGGCGGCCCACGAGGTCGCCCGGCATTTTTTGTTGGAGTTCAAAGTGCCGGGGAGAGCCTTCTTTCGGTTGAGACCCTCCTCCACGGGCCCCAGCCTCGCCCGCCCGCACTCGCGACAACTTGCTCTTACGCGCGTTCACTCGTCCTCACTCGCGCTCGGGCTTGGGTTCGGGCATGGGATTCCCGTCGAAGTCGCCGGTAAACTGGGCGAGCTTTTCTGGGTGCTCGCCCTCGGGACGCGATCGATGCGGCCAATGCTCGGGCAGTTC
>DUCH01000161.1:29845-30884 GCA_012959865.1 Myxococcales bacterium
GAATTTGGCACGCGGTAAACGGTTTCGCGATAAAACTTCCGAGAATCCCGATTTCGCTCTGGTTCGAGTCCGCAAAACCGCTCATAAAGAGAATGGGGGTCGCGTCGCCTCTCTCACGCAAGCGGCTCGCCAAATCAATCCCCGAGACAGCTGGCATGATGATGTCTGTCAGGACGAGGTCGAACGAAGTTTTCGATTCTTCCAGAACTCTGAGTGCATCGAGACCGCCGTGGGCCACAGAAACCGAGAATCCCGCGGTGTTGAGCACGCGGCTCAATGTTCTTCGAACGTGGTCGTTGTCGTCGACGAGAAGGACTCTCTCTCCGTTCCCGGATGAACTGAGCGAAGTGGGGAACTCAGTTCGCGCTTTCGAATTGTTGACTATGGCTTTTTCTTCCGGAATGAAGATCAGGAAAGTCGTGCCCGACTTTGGATTCGATGCAACCTGGATTTCCCCCCCCAGTGCACTGACGGCTTCTTGCACGGAAGCCAATCCAAGCCCTGTACCCGATCGCTTGGTGGTGAAAAAGGGTTCAAAGAGATGGGAGATCACGTGGGGGGACATTCCTGACCCGGTGTCCGAGAACGTGAGAAGGATGAATCTGTTGCGGCGCGGGAGTTCGGTGGAGCGCAGGCGTTTATCAGAAGCTAGGCATCGGTCCAAAGAAAGTCTGATTCGGCCCCCTTCGGGCATCGCATCGCGGGCGTTGACAGTAAGGTTGAGGAGGATCTGCTCGATATTGGAAGGGTCCGCGAGCACGTAGGCCGGCGTATCGAGCGATTGAAACTCGACTTCGATCTTTTCTCCCACCATTCGGTCAGCCATGCGACAGAACTCTTGACTCGCCTGGTTTATATCTACGGGGCTGACAAGGACTACTTGTTTTCGGCTGAGCACCAGCAATTGCCGGGTTAGAAGTGCGGCATGATCTGCCGCGCGAGAGATATCGGAGAGCAGTTCATGCTCATCGTCGTTCGGGTCTTTATCTTCCGCCAGCAATTGAGAACAACCCATAATGGTGGTGAGGAGATTGTTGAA
>DUCH01000162.1 GCA_012959865.1 Myxococcales bacterium
GGACCGGGTCGTTTTCCAGGCCACTGCGCCCACCCAGGGTGTGGTGCTTCGCGGGGGCAGCGCGATCCTGGCCCGGGCCACACCGCCCGAGGCCACCGGAGGTCAGCAGGCCAAGGCGGCGGGTCGCGCCGCCGGGGAACCCCTCACCGCCCGGGGCGGGGACATTGAGATCAGTGCCAATGCCGTACTGCTGTGTCCCGACTGCGTGATCAACGCCGACGGCCCGACTACGAGTTCGGGCGGCAGCGTGGTGATCAACAATCCCGAGACCGCCATCGAGAGCCAGATCGCGCCTCCGAAGGTCAGCTACCTGGACGCCTCGGACCGGCTGATGGCCCGCTGCGGAGACTCCCAGGGAAGCGATGCGCGGGCAGCGGGCCGGTTTACCGTGTCGGACTGGCCGGCCATTCCCTTCGCATCCGATGGCTCGATGCTGGCTTTCTCTCCGCTCGGCAATTGGGAAAACTTTGGCATCCCGAAAGCCGCGAGAAATTCGGGCGAATCGAGCGACACCTATTCGCTCGCGATGCTGGCGGGCGACGAGGCCCTGCGAACCGGACGCGCTGCCGAGGCCAGCCAGGAATTTCAGCAAGCCCGGCAGACGGCCTCCGCAGCCGGAAACGTCGCAGCCCACGCCGACGCGCTTCGTGGACTCGGCGTTGCCGAGCATGCCGCAGGCGCCTATTCAGAGAGCGCCGGCCATCTCGAGGCGGCGGTAACCAGCGCCCAGGTCGCGGGGGATCCTGCGCGCGAGGCCGCAGCGTTGGGTGCGCTGGCCCGTGTCTACTCGGCGCTCGGACAATCCGAGCTTGCCGAGACCTCGCTCAGCGACGCCGTAGATCTCTCTCGAGCGAATTCGTTTTCGACCAAGCGCGAGAAAAAAGAAAACGCGGGGGCCGCTCTATCGCCTGATTTCACCGCCGCCCTGCTCAACCAGTTGGGAGGTCAGCGGTCCGCCATGGGGAATAGCCGCGGAGCGCTGGCTGCATTCCGTCAAAGCGCAGGGGTCGCGAGCCAGGCCGACGATTTTCTGGGAGTCGCCCAGGCAGCAACAAACGCCGCGCGCGCCGCTTTGGCCGCCGACGAACCCAAAGCAACCCCCGGCTCGCTGGCGCGGGCCCGCCAAGCCCTTGCTCAGGCCGAGGCCTCACCCCGTCAGCGAACCGCTCTCTTGATCGCGTTCGCGCAGACGGAATCCGCGCTTGCCCAGCAAGACCCATCAAGCCGACGCAAAGCGCTGCGGGCCGCCCACGGCGACCTTATTCGCGCCGATCGAGAGGCGCGAGAGCAAGGCGATTTGCGAACCGCTTCTTATGCCATCGGCAATCTCGGGGCGCTCTACCATCAGGAAGGCGGGCGGGAGCAGGAGGCTCTCCGCCTCACCCGGCGTGCGATTTTCCTGGCCGATGAGGCCAGGGCCGGAGACCTCATCGCCCGTTGGTATGCACAACTCGGCCAGATCAACCGCCAGACGGGACAAGTCGACCTCGCTCTCACCGCCTATCGCCGGGCCGTCGGGCTGCTCGAAAGGACTCGCCCCGAAGCCCCGGGCGACGATGGAAGCAGCGAAGCGGCTTTCCGGCAAGCCGTCGAGCCCATCTACCTCGCCCTGGTGGATATTCTCCTCGAGAGCAGCCCCCAGGCCGAGAGCGCCCCGGAGCGGCAAGAACGACTCGCCGAGGCACGCAACGTCATCGAGCAATGGAAGGCCGCGGAGCTTCGAAACTACTTTCAAGATCGCTGCGCGGCCGAAGTCGAAAGTCTGAGCCTCGAGTCTGTCGATCCGGGAGCGGCGGTCGTCTATCCCATCGCCCTGCCCGATCGACTGGAACTTCTTGTGAGCCGCCAAGCGGGCATCGAGCGTTTTTCAGTGCCGATTCCGAGAACCGACCTCGAAACCCAGGTCGCCGAATTCCGAAGTCTGCTGATGAAACGCTCCTCCCGGGAGTACAAACGCCCCGCTCGCCAGCTCTACAACTCGCTCGTAAAACCCTACCTGTCTCTGCTGAAAGCCGAGGGCATCGACACGTTGATCTTCGTACCCAGTGGATCACTCCGAACCATTCCGATGGCAGCGCTTCACGACGGCGAGCAATTCCTGCTCGAAAACTATTCGCTCGGCATCACGCCCAGCCTGAACCTGCTCGCTCCAACGAGGCTGGATCCTCGAAAAGCCGACATTCTCCTGGTTGGCCTGAGCGAGTCGGTGCAGGGTTACCCGGCGCTGCCCGGCGTGTCCGAAGAACTGGCCTCCATCGAAGAACTTTACGGCGGCCGCATTCTGCTAAACGATAATTTTGATCCCCAGCAGCTCGAATCCGAGCTCACCGACTCACCACCCGGCATCCTTCATATCGCTTCCCATGCAGAATTCACTGGCAACCCCGATACCAGTTTCGTGCTCACCCACAGCGATCGTCTGCCCATGGAAAAACTCTCATCCCTGATCCGGCATGGCCGATACGGGGACGAACCCGTCGAACTCCTGATCCTTTCCGCGTGCCAGACGGCCATCGGGGATGAACGGGCCGCACTCGGTCTGGCCGGGGTCGCGGTACGGGCGGGCGCTCGGAGTGCGATGGGGAGCCTCTGGTCGGTCTCGGACGATGCGACCTCACGGCTGACCTTGAACTTCTATCGCGAGCTTGGAAACGCCGAAGCGAGCAAGGCTCGCGCTCTGCAGCAGGCCCAGCTTCTTCTGCTCGCGGATCCCTCCTTTGAGCACCCCTTCTACTGGGCGCCATTCTTGCTCATCAACAACTGGCTCTAGGAATATGCCGATGGCTGAGGTGCGCTCCTCAAAGAACTCCGTTCGGACCCGGACCGCAAAGGTCGCGCTCTTCCTGTGGCTGCTCTTGGTCTCGTCCCCGGCCGGGGCACAACGAATTTTGCCCGATATTCGCCCCGGGGATGAACGCCAGACCCTGCCTCCCTTCGAGGCGCAAGATCAACCCGACGACGGACCCATCTTGCCCCCCTACTCCTTCGATGAGGACGACGGGAGCGACAGCCTGCTGCGAGGAAGCGAAATCGAGATTCAGGATATCGTGATCGAAGGCAATACAGTCATCGCCCACTCCGTACTCGAAGAAATCGCCAAACCCTTCGAGGGACGAAGACTCTCTCTCGCCGATCTCGAAGTGCTGCGCGATCAACTTACCGCCGCGTACTTGGATCGAGGCTACGCGACGTCCGGTGCAGAATTGCCCGACCAGGTCGTCCACGGGGGCGTCCTACGAATCAACATCGTGGAAGGCAGGCTCAGCGCTGTCGAGGTGAGAGTCCGGGGCCGCTACCGGCCCGACTATTTCAAGGACAGAATCACCCATTCGCAGAAGGGAATACTGAATGTTCTCTCCCTTCAAGAACAGTTGCAGATCTTCCAGCAGGATCCCCAGATCGAATCGATCACGGCGCATCTGGAGCCCGCCAGCACCCGGGGCTTCTCGCGACTCGAGTTGACGGTAAACGAAGCACCCTTTGGAGGCCTCGGGCTTTCCTTTGACAACTACCGCAGCCCGGCCATTGGCTCCCTGGCCGGCACGATTTATGGAAACCTGCACAATGTCGTCGGCATCGGCGACGCCGCCCATATTCGCTTCACGGGAAGATCGAGCCTGCGCCAACTGGATGCAGGCGTGGAGGCGCCCATCAACGTTTGGGATACTCGACTTGGCGTCCGCTACCAGTCGAGTCAAGGAAGTGTCGTCGACTCATCTTTCGCCGCGCTGGGCATTCAGAGCGAATCAACCTCGGTCAGCCTCGCGCTGAGCCAACCTCTCTACCGAACCCTGCAGACCGAAATCGAAGGCCATATCTCGGCCGACTGGCGCCGCGCCCAGAGCTTTCTGTTCCACGGGGCGATCGGCTTCCCCACGCTCTACGCCGAAGACGGCCGTTCCGACGTAACCGCTCTTCGATTCGGGTTAGACCTCTTCTACCGCAGTCGGAACCAGAGCGTGGCCATGCGCTCCCTCCTGAGTTGGGGCATCGATGCCCTCGGCGCGACAGTGAACCCAGGAGACATTCCCGACGGGCGCTTCGTCGCCTGGCTGGGTCAGTTTCAGTGGGCCGGCCGACTTCCCTGGCTGGGGGCTCAGCTTCTCGCACGCACGGATGTGCAGCTTTCTCCCGATTCCCTGCTCCCCATGGAACAGTTCGCGGTGGGGGGACGATACTCGGTTCGTGGATATCGGGAGAATCTTCTGGTTCGGGATAATGGGCTGACGGCGTCCTTGGAATTTCGCGTCCCGATCTTTCAGCTCAACAAGCCTGGCCTGCGGGTAGAACTAGCTCCCTTTGCCGACTTCGGCCGCTCCTGGAACAATTCGCGCCCGGTCAACCTGGGAAACCAGGCCGAGCCGATTGCGATCGGAAGTGTCGGTATCGGTCTGCGTGGCATCGCGAACAATTGGGGAACCGCGGAAATCTACTGGGGACACCGCCTCAAAGAGATCCGAAGCATCGGAGAATCCGACGCCCAGGACGATGGCATCAGCTTTCGCCTTAGTCTTCACTGGCCGTGACTCGTTAATGCTGGTTCTACACCCTAGGACACGCCTGCCCTTGGCAGAAAGCTGAAAAAAAGAATCGGCGATCTCGACAGCATGCCGAAGCCCGTAAGCCGCTGGATTCAAGCGCCGCGCACGATCGGCGACGGCGAAACCGGTTTAGTCCACGGGAGCAAGAGCTTTGGCCAAATCCTCGGTTGCACCTCGAAAAGGCACCGGCTCCCTGCGAGATCAATCCGACGCTGAGATAGGTGTTGATCCGCTGGGGCAGGTGCTACCTTGCATGACAATGTTCCGGTCCCGTCGGAGAGCGTCCTGCAGCCTCCCGAATCTCAGCTGCTGGGAGCGGGGCCACTGCTTCGTTGCACTGGCCTTGGTGTTCAGCCTGAATCTCGCGGGCTCGCCCATCGGCGCCGACGCCGGAGAGGGAATTCCGATTTCGGCCCTCGGGCGTATCGAACCTCGGGAGGGGATCACCCGCCTTTCGGGTCCCGCCGCCAAGCCCGCCGTGATTGCGAGTCTCGCGGTCAGCGAGGGGCAGCTCGTGACCCAGGGCGATGTCATCGCGGTACTCGACGACGAATCCCTGAATCGGGCCGAGGTCGCCCGTATAGAGGCAGAATTGGCTGCCGCCCGGCGCAGTTTCGAACGGGCGAAGAGACTACAGCGCGGTGGTGTCTCGGCGGAGGCCGAATACGACAACGCAGAACTGGCGGTCGCCGTTATGAAGGCCCAACTG
>DUCH01000163.1:0-1303 GCA_012959865.1 Myxococcales bacterium
GCTCGCCTTCAGGATTGCCCGGAGCTGAGCACGAAAAGCTCTCCTGTTTTCGAGCGTCAGGCGAATTGAGCGAAGCCCCAGTTGTGGGTTTTCTTCGCCCGGCATCCCCACGTTCGGAATACCCTTGTCGCCCCCCAGATCGAGCGTTCGAATCGTGACAGGCCTGGGGGCCATCTGCTCTACAACCCGACAATAGAGTTGCTCCTGCTCTTCTTGGCTGGGAAAACCACGATGTGCAAGGGCCAACAACTCGGTACGGAACAACCCAATTCCCTCTGCGCCGTGCTGATCTACCTGACGCAGGTCGTTCAGGAGACCGACGTTCGCCGAAAGCGTTACCGGCGTTCCGTTTTTTGTCTCGGCAGGCCGATCGCACAGGGCGTCCAGATGTTCGATGGCAAGCTTGTGTTCGCGCTGAGCGTCTCGGTAATACGTAACAAGAGTTTTGTCGGGCTGAAGGTAGACCCGGCCCGTAGCCCCATCGACGATGCAGTCCTCTCCTTGTTGAGCCTCGCTCATAATTCCGGCCGCGCCTGTCACTGCCGGAATTTCAAGGGTTCGCGCGAAAATTGCGCCATGCGAAGTGGAACCCCCGTGCTCGGCGACGATTGCCGCCACTTGGTCCATCTCCAGACGGGCAAAAAGGCCGGCAAGAACCTGATCGACCACAACTACGGAACCAGGCTGCATCGGGGCAACCGGAGAGCGCACCCCGAGTAATTTTTCCATGATACGGTGTCCGATATCGATAATATCGACTCCCCGCTCGCGGAAATATTCATCCTCGATCCGCTCGAAGGTTTCCCTATAGGTATCCAGCACCGAGCGAAGGGCGAGCAGTGCGTTCTTTTTCTCATTGATCGCCTGGTCAATATTTTCGACGAACCCCTTGTCCTCGAGAATTTGAATCTGGGTATGAAATACCGCGGCAAACTCAGGCCCGAATCGAGCCCCCGAGGCCTCACGCGCCTCCTCAATCTCGGTTCGAGTCTCGGCCAGCGCCTTCAGCAAGTCCTCGTGCTCTTCAACGAGAGACTCCCTGGGAAAATACTCGACGTGATCGAGATCGACGGGGTCATCCACCCGATAAACTGGACCAATTGCGATCCCCCGCGACGTTGCAATGCCGCGCAATTCAACATTCTGTTCGGTTCGATCTTCCGGCCGATCGCCATGGGGGAACCGCCCCGTCGTACTCGTCAATGCCGATGTGATCTCTGCGCGCTTGGCTTCGCTCGTGCTCATGAGAGCGAGGAGCTGGGCGTTGACGACCACGGGCGCCAGAAGCTGAGCGCACGTTTGC
>DUCH01000163.1:1332-5225 GCA_012959865.1 Myxococcales bacterium
TCGGACTGATCAAAGGACCGTGGATCTACTGTCTGAATCACAAGCACGCCAATGGTCGCACTCTGCATCACCATCGGTGCCGCCAGGAGCGAGTCGTATCGTTCCTCTCCCGTCTCCGGGAAGTAGCGAAAGGAGGGATGCTCGCGAGCCGCCTCCACAGCGATGGGCTCTCGCCCCTGCGCCACGAGCCCTACCAAACCCTCGCCCACACGCAGCTGAACTCGGCTCACTGCCCCTGGGTCCAGGCCGATCGTGGCCATCAGGGTGAGCAGTTCGGGGTCCGTGTCGATCAGGTAAATCGAACAGACGTCCGCATCGAGTCGCTTCGCGACCAGATCCGTGACGTTCGCGAGAGTCTCCTGCAAATCGTGGGAGCGGGAGACGATCTCAGCGACGTCCGCAAGAATTGAGATGCGGTCCGAAATGGGAGCCTCCGTGGGGGGGCCCTAAGGCCCGCCCCCAAGGTCACCGCATCGTAGCAGGGTCGAGTCTATTGGGGGAGGATAAAGTCAAGCGGCTTCCGCGGGGGAAACACCAGATCTTTGTCTTCGAACCGCAAGCCAAGCGCCAGAAGAATCTTCCGCTTGGTATCCATGCGGCAGTTCAGGCCCTTTTCGACGCTGTGAATGGTTCGAAGCGCAATTCTCGCTTTCCGCGCGAGCTGCGACTGGGTCATGAGCTTATGTTCGCGGATTTCGCGGACACGATTCGCCTTCTTCGGGAACTCCTCTACAACCTGCTGCTGGTCTTCCGAATCGTACATTGGGTACTCTCCTTCAAGTAGATCTCCAGGTGTTCCGGGACCTGTTCCCGGACCTCACCTCAAGGCACATGGAGTGATTCGGACAGACCTGCAGCTTTTCTTTAGTAAAAAAGGAGATTTGGGATCCTCGCTGCCCCGCGCGCACGGATATAATGCACAGGTTCTACAGTCTCAACGGAGCACGAATCGAGAGGACCTCCGGGGCTCTCAGGAACCCCGGCGACAATTCAGCAGTCGGCAAATGCACAGATCTCGCTTGAAGCGTGCGCACACGGCGCTAGGCGGCTTCTGGTGGAAAATGATCCGAAGGGGGCGGGGTGCGGGCGTGGCGAAATGTATCAATCCTGCTCTTGGGGAGTCTTGCCGCGGCAGGCCTGGGCTACTGGGTTTCCAGTGTCGTTGGAATTCAAATTCTCACCCGTGAAATCGAAACACAACTTTCTTCGATTCTCGCCGGGTCGGTTCGCATCGAACGCGTGGGACTGGCCATCCAGCGAGGCCTCTTCATTCAAGGCGAATCCATCGAGGTCTACCCCGACTCAACCGCGATCTTGGGGTCCCGCCTGTCCGCCAAGCGAGTCGTGGCCGAAATCGACCTGCTCGCGTTGGCCACCGGTCGCTTTCGCCTCTCGGGATTGATACTGGAAGAACCCACTCTGGATATCAGAAGAGATTCAGAGGGAAATTGGTATCCCTTTCCCGTTCAGGCGCTGGCGGACATCAACTCCAAAAATCGATCTTCGGATCCCGAACTCTACGTCCACTTCTTTTCAAGCTTTGAAAACGTAACCCGAATTCTTCTCAAAAAACCGATCGCAGCGGATCGGGTCGAGTTGAGAAATGGACGCGTTCTATTCAGGGACGAGAAGAGATCAAATCCCATCGACGCCGAAATGCCGGTCATTCTGAGCATGAATGAAGTCGAGGGCGTACTCATTCATCACTGGCTCTCCGGCGAATCCCAGCTCAAGCTCTCGGCTAAATTGCTCACAGGGGCGGACCGAGAAACCCACGTCGAGGTTGTCGGCGAAAATAACGGCGACGACGAGTACCGATCGAGAATTACCGCCAACGCATTTCCGCTCGAGACTCTCGATCCCTATCTGGCCAAAGGGGAGGTCTCCGGTTGGCCGCACGGATCTCTGGTTGGCTCCATCGACTACAAGACCGACTCTCCCAAAACCGGTCTGCTCGCTGCTGACTGGACAATATTGCGCTTTCAACGCCTCAACCCCCAGGGCCCGGAGAAACGCCCCATCGAACGAGAAAAAGTCCGGCTCGCAGCAGTTGGCCGACTGGACGAAGACACTGTTCGTTTGACGGGAACCGTCGTCGACGACAGTGGAATCAAACTGGGCCTAGACGGCGAAGTGTCGCGTCCCCTGAGCGATTCGTCGCCGACTCAAATGTCAGCTGACTTCGCGGGGCTCAACGTCGACGCTCTAGAGGAATTTTTCGGCCCCTTGAATTTCGAGGCACAGGGTCAGCGAATGGAGCTTAAAGCCGGCTCCGCAAAAAATTTCGGCCTATCTGGAGATCTGGGCCTCGACGGTTGGCAACAGCTCTATTCCGGGCAGCTGTCCCCCCTGCCCGACACGGTAAGAGTCAGCGGCGAGCTGGTCGGTCTTGAAATTTCTTCGGAGCAGGGAGATATCTTTACGGAGTTGGCGGGGCGCGTGGACCTTTGGGGCGATACGTTTCGATTGCGAAGAGGACGCGGAATCCGAAACGGCGAACCTCTCCCCGCACTAGACATCAGCATCAAGGGGGTCTCCAACGTCTTCAAGGTGACGACCCGCGAAAGTGCGAGAGGCACAGAACCTTCGAGCTTCCCGGGCCTCGACCCTCTCATGGAGATCTTGGGAATTCGCTTGCTCGGCGCCGAAGATCCCAAATCTTCCCGGGCTATCGCCTCCTCCCGATCCGGACCAACGGAGACGGCAGCGCCCAACAGCGAGGAAGAGCGAACCATCCTGCCCTTCCGGATTTGGATCGATCAACTGGAGCACCCATCTCTTCCCTGTATTGTCCGAGAAGCCGACTTCTTGATCGCCCCGGACCCAACGAAAATCCAGATTGAAGCCAAATCGATGCTCTTCGGGGGCGTGCCCCTAACGGGTAAACTGATATGGAAGACCACCCCGAAAAAGCAAATCGAACTCGTCATGCAGGCGGCACCGCCGACCCTGAGCGCCGATGCACCCCAGCGCGATCAGAAGCGCGACTCCCCCTCTGTGCCCGCAGCGAACAAGACCGGGAGCCCAGTCCCCACTGCGGAAAATGCCAGCGAGACAAACGACCAGCCTCCCCCTGTCGTTCCGTGGCTATCGGGCCGGATCGAAATTCCCGGACTTGAAACCGGGCTGTTACCGCTTCAAGCCGTCGAGGCCGACTTTGCCATGCTGGGGGCCTCGCTGTTTTTGTCGCATTTCCGGGCCAACCTCGAGCCCCGAGGTACTTTGGGTGGCAATATCGAGTTGAACCTCAGCCGGCGTAACACCGTTCCCGTGGCTCTGACATTCTCTTTAGAAAACGCCGACATGAGCAGGGTGGGAGAACTCTTCGGGATCCGACCCGGCGATATCACGGGAACCTTGGATATCTCAGGGTCTCTGGAGGGCAGTCTGCAGCCCGAGCAGTCCCTGTTGACGGACCTCGCTGGAAAAGCTGAGGTCAACGCCCGCCAAGGCGCATTGGGCCGGCAGGAAATCCCAGTTCTGCTAGCCCTCGCCCAAGCGAGCGAGGGCTACAACAACTACGCCGACGAAGCGGCGATTCCCTATGAGTCCATGACCGCGGATATGAACCTGAAGGACCATCGCGTTCAGACCCGGAACTTCGAATTGGAGGGACCGCTTCGCATCTACGCATCCGGAAGCCTCGATGTGGTGACACCGCCCTACGATCTCATTGGAGTGGCCGGCCTATTCCTCTTCCGCGGCGCAGGCCAACTCTTCGAATCGATCCCCCTCGTCAAAGTGATTCTCCCGGGATCCGAGCGCGGACTCGTCGGAACTTACTACCAAGTCGATGGAGACTTGAGTCGCCCCCAAGTAAGATCGCTTCCCGGGCGCAGCTTCGCCGAAGGCCTCCCCGATCTTCTCGAAGCCCCCTATCAGATTCTGCGCGC
>DUCH01000164.1:0-4565 GCA_012959865.1 Myxococcales bacterium
CTGGGCGTGGGGCATCTCGCGGTCGCTGCAAATCAGACTCTCGAAAGAGTAGAAGTCGCCGTACTCGTAGAAATCGTAGTAGGAAGCCTGCGCGATATGACAGGCCCTGCAGTGCCGCTTGGTAATCTTATTGTAGAGCTCCGACTTGTTGAGAGTTTCGACGACGTTCGGGGTGTTCGGGTCGTCAACACTCGACCAGGGCCCCGGCACGTAGGTGTCGGTCGCTACCGAAAGCGGGACGTCCACCCCACCCGGGTAGAGGCCGTCGATCAACTCGACGATCGGGCTGAACCCGTCGGCGTCGACCTTGGGGTTGGTCGACTTCACCATGGCGTTCAGCTGCCGGAAGGCTTCCTGCTGGCCGTTCAGGCTAAAATCCTGACCCGGAAGAGGTTGAGGAATGAGAGTCGGGTCGTTGGTCTTGAGCCCGAAGGCGTTCTCTTCATCGAACTCGAAGCCGAAGACGTCGAATTCGCGGAAGGCCGCTCCGGTGACGCTATGGGTCGAATCCTCGTAGTTGCCCCCGTGGCAGACCAGACAAATTTGCGGCACGGGCTTTGCGCCCTCGATATCCAGGG
Source organism: Myxococcales bacterium (assembly GCA_012959865.1). Classification (GTDB taxonomy): domain Bacteria; phylum Myxococcota_A; class UBA9160; order UBA9160; family UBA4427; genus JAZXM01. The sequence continues at coordinate 579 of DUCH01000164.1, forward strand.
CGACCCGGGGAATTCGGGTTCCGTTGGGGGCGAACACATAGAATGCAACCTGGTTCGCGGCCTCCGAACTGCCCAACGAGGCGTCGTATTCCATGGTAACGGTAGCCCCCGGATCGAAAGGCAGGCCGTTCAGGTTTCCGATGGCTGGGCCCAACCCATCGTCAGGCGGGCCTCCTGGATCCCCGAAATTTGTCACCCAGCACGCGACGTCGCCGATATCGGCCCCGTCCACGGTCTTTCGGCAATGCATCTGGCGGCCGAGTTTCAGATCGAGGTTGTTGTAGTAGACCGCCCTGACTTCGTCCGAGAGGAGTGGATCCGCCGAAAATCCGTTTTCCATCTTCCATTTCGTCAACGTGTCCTTGAAGCCCCCGGGATCAATCACGCCATAATAGGCCTCGGTCTCAAGGATCTGTTGCTCCTCGGGCACGAGCTGTGTCGTGTCGGTGATGTAGATCCCATCCTTCCGGCTCAGCCACTGCTCTTTGTGGGTCGGCACATCGAGCTCGAGGAGCACAGGCGATTCGCCGGTGGCGGTGTCTACTCCCTGACAATCCGAGTAGGGCGGATCCGGAAAGGCCTCGGCGACGACGGCGCCCGAATTGGCAATGATGGTTTTGTAGACGTGCCCCAATTCCGAGTCGCCCAGGATCTCGAGTTTGATGTCTTGATCGGGGGGAAGCCGGAAGAGCCCGTTGGGGCTCTGCGTAACCGGAAATTCCTTGACCTTGTCGACTCCGCTGCCCGGCGGGGTTCCAGTGGGGATCGTTACTCGAAGAACGAACGGGTAGTTGATCTTGCTACCCGCCTGCTCGGGGACCTCGAGCTTGATACAAGCGGAGTCGGAAAAGGCTAAATCCATATTCCAGACCGAAAAACCGGGCACCGCTCCGGTCCAGGCTGCGCCATTGAAAGTGGCCGGCGGCGCCGCTTCATCCCAGTAGCCCCGGGCGGGGTCGTATTCGAGCAGCAGGATCGAGGCGGGCGCGTAGCCCCGCATGGCCAGAGGAACATCCACATTAAAAGTCGCCTCACAGTTCTGCGCCAACGTGTAGGGCACATCGCCCCCATTGATCGGATCCCAGACGTCGACCCCGAACGCCCCAAAGCTCTCCAGGCGAACGTCCTTTTGATTGACGTCAATGGCGCTGAAATCCCCCGGAATGGCGTCGGCCACGGTGGGATCGTAGGTATAGAAGCTTGCGCTCAGGTTTCCTGGGGGCGGAGTGCCATCGCGCTGGACGAGGCAATTCGCGGGGATCCGCAGGGCCCCCTGAAGCGTGTTGCGCTCAGAACTCGCAACGAGAACGGTCTCCAGCGTGGGATCTACGGCGACAACGGGCTGGGATCCCATCCGAATGTTCAGCCCAACCGTCGACGCATGAAAGATTTGCGAAACAAACGTGTAGCCGTGCTTCTCTGAGTTCAGCACATAGCGGTTTGCGCGGGGCGCCAGAAGCGAAAAACCACCCGAGGCGGGAGTGACGACAACCTTACCACCCACTGTGACCTCCGCGCCCCCAATGGGAAGCCCGCTATCCCGATCGATAACGATGCCCTGAAAGAGCACGTCCGATGCCCCGGTGGACACCCTCAAGATTCGCGTTGCGAAGCCCCCGCTCTCGTCCGAGACCTCGAGATAGAGGGTATTCCGCGCGGGGAAAGCGGGGAGCGACCAGCTGAGGCTTGACGAATCCTGGCTCACGAAACCAGGCGTTTCGGATCGCCACTTATAATGGAGCGGCTCGCCATCGGGATCCACCGCCACGGCGGTCAGCTGAAGGACATCACCCGGTGCGGCCACCTGAACCGGGGAGGTGCCCAGGCTCGCTTCCAGCGACCGAATCCTCGGCTGGGAATTCACGAACGAAAAATCCTCCAGTTGAGTGGTTCCGCCGGCCTGGACCTGGATCACGCGTTCGCTGGTTCGCGGGCCGCAGGTCGCCCGCAGGCGATAGGTCCCGGGGGTGGGCAGGCCCGGCACCAGGTATTCGCCCTGACTATTGGCCGCCCCGCTCCGAATCACGGTCCCCCCTTGATCCAGCAAGGTCACGATGCTTTGGTCGAGGGTCTGGAAATAGCTGCTCTCCCGAAAGCACGAAGTGCTCTTCAGAGTCAAGGGGTCGCGCTGGAGCACCTGTCCAAAGATGCCCCCGCCCACGGGCTCGATCGTATAGTCGTCGCGTCGGGCGTGGGTTTCGTAGGTGAGGACCGCCGTCAGGGCATCGCAGCTCGAAATGAAGTCCGTTCCCTCGACGCAAACCCGGTACTCGCCAATCGTCTCTTGGGGAATCTCGAAATAGCCGTGGGGGTCGGTGACCGCGCGCCGGGAAGCTCTTCCGGTGAGCACGTCCTCGAGAAAAACAGTGATTCGGGGCAGGCGAAAATTCGTGCTTCGCCCGGTCGTGCCTCCATCGTCACGCAAGGAGACGTGACCGTGCACCTGGGCGCCCGCGCTGGGCCCCGGTGGGCGGTTGAATGCCGCGAGCAACCGGGGGAAATCGAGCACGTCAACGGCGCCATCCTCGTTGAGATCCGCCGCCGCACAGGAACCCGCGGGTGCCTGGCCGAAGCAAAGTATGTAGGCGGTGAAATCAGGACCCCCGACGAAGAGATCCTGGGTCAGATCCGCGTCGCACGCCGTGCCGCGGCCGTCGTGATCGCCGTCGCCCTGGCCGGGATTGGGAGCCTGCAGGCAATTGTCGACGAAATCTTCGACCAGGTCGCCGTCGGTATCAAAGGGGATCGCCGCGGCGCTTGACGAAAAAATCAGCGCCGTCACGGCCAGAACCAACCGGAGAAGCGTGGGACTTCGGGTCGGGCTCTGCTTGCCAGATCTTGCCGCAATCAGCCGATACGACGGTGACAGGATGACGGCAAGACCACGCTTCGAGATTCTACCGCCCGTGCTCTGCAAGGTTCACCCGCTTTCGAGGTTCTCGGCTCATCCTCCCATCGGCAGCGCCAGGGCGCAACCTTAATCGGAAGGCCCCCGGGGCGGGCGGGCTGTTTGGCGGATAGGAAGTTCTCTGCTTTTCCGCGGTTCGCTCCGCTCGTGACCGTGCGCGTCACCGTCACTGTCACGACGTTGTCCCGTTTTCGTGGCTTCCTAGGAGGAATTCACAATGCAGTCTCTGCGTACGCTTTTCGCGTTTCAGGATCAGTTCCCGGACGAGGCCATTTGCTGGGCTTATCAACGTAATTTTCTCGTCAAAGCAGGAGGAGAAGCCGTGTTGCATGCGAGAGCAGCATCTCGGATCGTATTTGTAGTGGTCTACTTCCTGCCTTGCAGCGTCGAGCCTCGTCATCCGGGGAGACGATGGCCGCGTCGTATGGGACATGACCACGTACGATTTTATCCGAGGAGATGCCCCGACTACGGTCAACCCCAGCGCGCCACGGGGCTCCCCTTAGGGATTTGGGACAACGTCCGAGTACCGGCCTTATGTTAAATCCCTATGGGGAGCCCCGTGGCGCGCACAACCAATACTAGGTGTTCTGACAGCTAAGCCCCCGTCTGAGCTACGTGTCCTCTTTGCGGGAAGTCAGTCGGTCGTCATTTTCTTTTTCGTTCTCCGCATTGTTGCCGGGTTAGGTATAGTGCTCGCCCCTATTGGAGGTTCATCATGAACACATTCATCGCTTCTCGTCCGTCCTTTCTGCTCTTCGCTGCGACCGCGGCGTTCCTCATGCTCTCTGGCTGCGTCACTCGCAGTTCCTACGAAGAAGTCGCAGAGGAGCGCGACCAGCTTCTTCGACAGAATGCCGCGCTTGAGGGCGACACCGTCGAATTGAGTACCGAGCTCATGCTCCGCGATCTCGAAGTTGCCCAGCTCGAGCGTGAACAACAGGAATTGACCGACGAGGTCACACGCTGGGCCGTACGCGGTGCGATCAAGATGCAGATGTTGGCGGACGGCCTCCATCTGACGCTCCCCTACGACGTACTCTTCGCGAGTGGCACGACGACGCTTAGCGACGAGGGCC
>DUCH01000164.1:4591-5189 GCA_012959865.1 Myxococcales bacterium
AACAGCCCTACCAGATCGCCGTACTCGGATTTAGCGACAACGTGCCCGTTGGGCCGAAACTCGCCGAACACTATCCCTCGAACTGGGAACTCGCCGGCGCACGCGCGGCGAGTGTCGTGCGCGTCATGGAAGAGGAGGGCATCCCGGCAGGTCAGCTGGTCGCGGTCTCGCGAGGCGAAACCGAACCGATCGCGTCGAACGACACGGCCGAAGGACGCGCCCAGAATCGCCGTATCGACGTGCGACTCCGTCCCATCTTGAAGTAACACTTCGGGGCGGCGCGGTGCGGTGCGGAGCGGAGAAGGGATTGCAGATATGCCCGTTGCGCACTTCTGCTCGGTCCTCGTTTTCGTCGTACTGCTCGGGACGACGGGCTGCGTTACGAGATTTCGCACTGCGTCTCCGCTGAGTCGGAATCAGCAGAGTGTCGTCGGGCATAGGCCCTTCAGGCCGGATTTTGGCAGGGCGTCCGGGCATGGGCGTTATGTCAAGTTGCTATAGTGAGGCCCGTGATGAGCGCAGGGGCTTCCGCCAACAGTGATGCCGGTAGGGGTAGCGCCGAAGCCCGAGCGCGAGGAGCGTGCCGCCGGCTATGGGG
>DUCH01000165.1:0-1754 GCA_012959865.1 Myxococcales bacterium
CGCATCGTGTTGCGGTGTCGTTCGCGGAGCGAGTTGCTAACTATACGCCGCCTTCTCACTCACAGGAGTTCGACTTGGCCTACCCCTCCCCCCGAATTCACAACCCAATGCTCTGGTTGATCGCGCTGGTGATCTGCCTGGGAGCTGCGCTGGGAGCCCGAAGTTTTCGGCCCTTGCCCGAGCACCCCGTTGCGCAGCCATGGGCCGATTCGTTTTCGGTCGCCCCGGTCGCAGTCGGCTCCCCGCTCTTCGCTCCCGAAGCCGCTCCCGGCGCGCCGACTCCCTGGGCCTCGGCGCTTCGCGTTGGCGAATCCGGCGCAGTCGAGACGGGTTTTGTCGCCGAATTCCCCCCCGTGTCCATCGAGAGCCTTCCCCTGCACGGGACTTCTTTGGTCAGTCAGGCCGGAGGCGCAAAGAAATCGCTCACGGTGGTGACTCGAGGAACACTCAGGCGTGGCGAGTCGCTGTCCATTGCGTTGCGCCGCCAGGGAATCGACTTTCAGGTGATCCACACGATCGCGACGGAATTCGGCAAAATTTTTGACTTTCGACGGGCTCGGCCGGGCGACGAGTATCGGCTCGGCCAGGAAGCCAGCGGCCGATTGGTCGACTTTCGCTATTCGGTCAGCCCCGAGAAGAGCTTCTACCTCTACGCGACGGATTCGGGTTATCGGGTGCGCGAGGATCATGCCCAGCTTCGGGCCCAGGTGGCCAAGGTGGTGGGCCAGATCGACTCATCGCTCTATGGAACCATCAAGGAACTGGGCGAGCGCTCGCAGTTGGCGAGCGATTTCGCCGACATCTTTGCCTGGGATATCGATTTCAGCCGGAGCGTTCAGCCCGGGGATGACTTCGAGATCCTCTTTGAGCGCATGTACCGAACGAGCGCCGAGGGCGCAGAGGTTTACGTGAAGCCGGGTCGGATTCTGGCGGCGCGCTACCGCGGGCGAAATGGAGACTACTCGGCGGTTTTTTTTGAAGGCGACAAGGGGTACGGGCGGTATTACCGACCCGACGGGAGTTCGGTGGAGCGCGCCTTCCTGGTGGCCCCCCTCAAGTTCAGCCGGATCAGTTCGTCGTTCAGCACGGCGCGGCGGCATCCGATTCTCGATGTTGTGCGCCCGCATCGCGGCATTGATTACGCGGCGGCCCATGGGACCCCCCTTTGGTCGGTGGGTGCGGGTCGAGTGATTTTCCGGGGCTGGGCCGGTGGCTCGGGGAATTTGGTGAAGGTCAAGCACCGCAACGGTTATGTCTCCTACTACGCGCACCTCTCGCGCTTCGAGCCCGGCCTCAAAGTCGGCTCGTCGGTGGAACAGAAACAGGTCATTGGGTACGTGGGCGATACCGGCCTGGCCACCGGGCCCCATGTGTGTTTTCGGGTTCAGAAGAACGGTCGTTATGTAAACCCCCTGGACATCTCGGCCCCAGCCGGCGACCCGGTCACCGAGCCAGACAGAGAACGATTCGAATCCGTCCGCGATCTGCTCCTTGCAGACCTCGGTACCGGGATGCAGATCGCCGCCGACGAGGCCCTCTGAGTAACGCCAGGCCGATGGGAATTGGCGTTCGTTGGGCGGCCCGAACCGCCCGCCGCCTGGCTGAATGACGCCCTTTGGGGCGCCCCGCCCGGTGTTTCGCTCGATACGTCGTCCCGTTGAAATACGAGCGCTAAGCTTGTTCGAACCCATGGGGGCGGATCAGCGCTCCGGGGGCGTGCAGGGAGTGAAGCGATGAATTTGGACGAACGGCTC
>DUCH01000165.1:1797-5159 GCA_012959865.1 Myxococcales bacterium
CTCACCGCGACGCTTTGGCCCAAGCGCGCGAATGCGCGCAGAGCCTGCATCGCCAAGTCGGGGCAGCTCTGGATTGCTTTCACACGGCGGCGGGAGACGGCGCGCCGCATATCCGGCTGACCCTGGGAGAGCCCCGGGTCGACGATAAGCACATCCACTCGGTTCAATTCGACCTCCGCCGGGGGCGTTGTCGGGGGATCGTGACGGTCAAGAGCCGCGGCGAGATCACCCTGGTCGGGCCGTTTCGTCAGGGCAAAACCGAAGGCCCCTGTCGGACGTTTCCTATGACGGCGAGTGAGACTCTGGAAAAATCCCTGGCGGAATTTCTCGAGGCTTTTATCGAAGAAGCGCTCAGGCCGTGATGGACTCTCCGGGGTCTTCGATTCTCTCTCGTCTGGGCACCGTTCGCGTCGGCACTTTGAGCCGGCCGAAACTCGAGGCGGTCGCACTTGCGCTCGAAGCCTATGCCGAGGCGGTCGAGGTCTGCGGACACGCGGTGGAGAGCGGCGTTTCCGAGCAGCCTGTGGGTTTCGCGGAAATAGTTCGAGGGGCGCGCACCCGGGCCCAGCGTGCCTACGCGGCGGGTTCGTGCGAACTCGGAGTGGGAATCGAAGACGGCTTGGTGGTGCTTTCGGAACTTGGCGGCGAGGTGCTCAATGTGGGCGCCGCAGTGGTCACCGACGGTGATCGAGAGGCGCTCGGCTTCACCTCCCTTTTTGCCTATCCCCCGGCCTGCGTCCAGCCCGCCTTGGAGGATCGAGCGCCCATCGGAGAGGTATTCGACGCCCTCTGGCGGGCCGAGAAAGGCGAGCCCGCCCCAGAGCCATCCGGGCGCTCGCTGGGTAATATCGGGATGCTCAGCCTCGGCGTTTTGCCCCGTAGCGAGTATGGGCGGCACGCCGTTGTCTGCGCGCTGGTCCGGTTTCTCCATCCGGAAATGTATCCATCGCCACTCTTTGGCGAGGAAAATTGTACGGCCGAAACGATCGACAAGGCACTGTCTCGGGGCTGAGGGGAACCATGGAATGAACGACCCAGATCAAAGAATCGATTCCCTCGAGGATTGCATCGACTATTTCCGGTCGGGCGAAACCCCCGAGCCGGATTGGGTGGTGGGAACCGAGCACGAGAAAATTGGAGTCTATACCGAGAGCGGCCTTCGTGTTCCCTACGAGGGCGAGCGGGGTATCGGCGCGCTTCTCGATCGAATCGCGCGGAGAGACAACTGGACGCCGGTCCGAGAGAACGGAAACGTTATCGCGCTGACGAAGGATGGGGCCAGCATCACCCTGGAGCCGGGTGGGCAGATCGAACTTTCGGGCGCCCCCCTAGCGACGATTCGGGAGACCTGCCGGGAGTTCAACACGCACGTGGATCTCGTGATCGAAGAGTCAAAAGATTTTGGAGTGAGCTGGCTCGCGCTGGGGGTGGATCCCTTTCACGGGGTTGAGGAAATTCCGGTGATGCCCAAACGCCGATACGACATCATGCGGAGCTATCTCCCCACCCGAGGCGCCCTCGCCATGGACATGATGCACGCAAGCGCCACCGTCCAGGCGAATTTCGACTTTTCCGATGAGGCCGATATGGCGATGAAACTGCGTACCGCCATGGGGTGCACCGCCATCGTTTCGGCGATCTTTGCCAATTCGAGTATTTCCGCCGGAGGGGAGAACGGATTTGCGTCGAAGCGTGTGGCGATCTGGCGGGAGACCGACCCGGATCGCTGCGGTCTGCTCCACTTCGTTTTCGAGGATGGGTTCGGCTACCGGGAGTACGCGGAGTGGGCCCTCGATGTACCGATGTTCATGCTGGTGCGCGATGGCCATGCCATTCCCGCCGAGGGGCTGCCCTTCCGCCGGTTCATGAACGAGGGGCTTGGAGAGCACCGTGCCCGGATCTCGGATTGGGATCTCCACCTCACCACGCTCTTTCCCGAGGCGCGCCTCAAGCGCATTATCGAGGTTCGCGGAGCCGACGCGGTTTCTCGGTCTCTGACCTGCGCGTTGCCCGCGCTCTGGAAGGGGATTTTCTACGACGCCAACGCCTGCCGGGCGGCGTGGAGCCTGGTGGAGAAAATGTCGGCCTCCGAACGCGAAGAGGCCCAGCTCTCGGTGGCTCGGGGAGGGCTCGCAGGGACGATCGGGGGGCGGTCGGCCCTGGAACTGGCTCGTGAATTCGTTGGGATTGCCTCGGAGGCCCTGAAGACCATCGGTAAAAGTCGGGGCATTGCGCCCGACGAAAGTCTTTTCCTCGATCCCGTCTGGGCGCAGCTGGAGACGGGAAGGAGCCCTGGGGAAATTCTGGTGGAGCGCTGGCGAGACGGCTGGAAGCAGGCTCCCGAGGGCTTGATCGAGTTTTGCAGCTATTGAAGGCCGGGACCGCGAACATCGTAGCCTGCAGGCTAGGGGGGCAGGGCAGTTTCGGCGATCCACAGGGGTACTACGGGGGTGGGGAAAATGAGATCTGAGTCATTCCGGTTGAGCTTTCATCTCGACGAGCACGATATTGCCTATTTCCGGGCACGTTTTCGCAACGCCAAGAAGGCCGCTCGGGGTTCCGACCCCGCGCAGGTCGTGGCTGGGGCGCGCGCCCTGATCGAAGAAATCCAAAACGCCAGAAAGGTGCCGAGCTTCATCGCGAAAGCGATTGCATCCATCGAGGATTTGGTCGAAGTCATCGAGGATAGGGACTACGCGGCCCCCAAACGCGTGGTCAATCGCGCGCTCGCCGCGCTGGCGTATTTTTCCGATCCCAACGATCTGATTCCGGACGAAATCCCCGTTCTTGGATTTCTCGATGACGCGATCATGATCAAGTTTGTCGAACGCGAATTTAGGCATGAACTGAGCGCCTACCGGAAATTCCGGCGTTTTCGCCGGGGGGCCGAGCAGCGACCCTGGACCGATGTGGCCCGGGCCCGCTTGCCGGGTCGGCTGCTCGCCGAGCGCGCGAAGCTGCGCGACGAAGTCACGCGCCGGGAAAAGACCGACCTTGATAAGGGCGTCACGAGAAGCGCGTGACGACCGGTAAGGGGCGACGGCGGTCGATGTGATCGCTTGCTTTGCGCGCCCTCCATTTCTCTTGTAGACCCTCGGCTTCTCGTCCTCGTGCTATGGCGTAGAGGGTGGGCGCCCCGTACCATCCGGGCAGTTTGCCCGGGCAGGCGGTGCGCGCCGTTGGGCTGCGCCGGAACCTTGAGGCGCCGACTTTGGATTTTCCGTGCGCGTGAGTCGCTGAACCCGAATATTTCGAACGGAGCAGAGCCGGATGACCCACGACAATGCCCCCGGAAGAGCATCAGAACACGCGCGAATTCTGATCGTCGGAAGTGGCCCCGCGGGCTATACGGCCGCGATCTA
>DUCH01000166.1 GCA_012959865.1 Myxococcales bacterium
GGATTGCCCTCGTTGGCCCCGATGAGCTTGCGGTTGCCGGTTCGCAGGGACCAGAGGACATTGCCTTCGTGGTCTTCCTCCGAGTAGACCTCGCGCTGTTTGGCGTTGCGCGAACCCGCAGAATTTCGCAGATCGATTCCCTGCATGGCGGCTGGAATTTCGGCCCCGGCGACAGCGGCCAGGGTGGGGGCAACATCAATGAGTCGGGCGAGCGATTCGGTTGATCCCGAGTCGGGGGCCGCCGACCCCTTGGCCCACTTGATGATGAGCGGTACATGGATCTGCTCTTCGTAGAGGGTGAGGCCGTGCCACCAGCCGCCGTGTTCGAAGAATTCTTCGCCGTGGTCGGCCACTAGGGCAATGACCGTCTGGTCGTAAATGCCGTCGGCCTGGAGGCGGTCGAGCAAACGCCCGAAGTTGGCATCCAGAAACTCAATTTCGCCGTTGTAGAGCGCGTGCATTTCTGCGGCCAATTCGGCGTCGGGGTGTTGGTTGGAAACCCGGGCGATTCCGTACCCGTCGTAGGGATGACGGAAGTAAGGGTCGTGGGGATCCATGTAGTGGACAAAGAGGAAGAAGCGCTGCCGGCTGTTGCGATCGAGCCAGTCGAAGACGACGCCGTTTACCGTGTCCGAATCCTGGTAAAAGTCCGAGGGCCTGATGCCGCCGCCAGAAAGATTGAACCAGACCGCACGCACGATGTTGTAGAGGATCAGCTTGGAGGAGGATTCCTCGGCGCCGGCCAGATACGCGGGGCCGAGAAAATAGTATTCGTCGTAGCCCTGGTTGAAGCCGAAGCTGTCGGCCAAGTTGATGTTGGAAACGATACCTCCCGTGGTGTAGCCGGCGTCCCGCATGACTTCGGCGATCATCTCCACATCCGGGGAGAGCGTCGAAGGTTTTGACATGGCGCGGTGGGTCGAGGGGAGAAGCGATGTGAGAAGGCTCGCCGTGGCGGGCTTGGTCCACGAAGCATGGGAAAACCCCTGGTAGAGGCTTCCGCCGTCGACCAAGCGGCAAAGATTTGGGGTTGCTACGGGGCCGCCATAGCACGAGAGATGATCGGCGCGCAGGGTATCGACCATGACCAGCACGACGTTGGGGCGCCGCGTCAGGGCGGCGGGGATTTCGCCACTGCCCTGGGGCAGTGCGGGAGCGCTGACCGTGGAGGCCAGCACGGCGCCCACCGCCATGACCCCGGCCAAGATGCCCAGGGCGGGTACGGGGCCTGCAATACTGCCGGCCCGGGAGGCGAAGAATTTACGTCCGAGGGTGAGAAAGACCAATGCGAGAATGCCGGCGGCGGCAAGGACCCCGATGAGGACCGAAGCCGGCGGCATCTGCTCGAGGTAGACATCTCTACGCAAGCGAAAGATGAGGATCGCCAGGCCGAACGGAATCAGCGTCGCGGTCAGTCCAAGCGCAGGCACCCACGCGCGCACTTCTTCTTTTCGCATGGGGAGCACACTGAGCACCGCCCCCCCTACTGCGGCGAGCCCGCCGAGGATCACCGCGTAGGCGAGAGGTCCGTACCAGAGCACCTGGGCCTCGTCGCCAAAACCGCCCTGGGAGATCACGAAAGCTTCGGCCAGGCCGATGACGATGCCCGCCAGAACGCCGGTTCCGAGGCCGATGCCCGTGGCGGTGAGGAAACGTTTCGGTTGGGCAAGCGGCTCGCCTCCGCTGGTTTCGGATTTGCGCAGGGCGACGTCGTCTGCGGATTCGAGTTCGGTCGCCTGGCGGGCCGATTCTTGGTAATCCACTTGTTCGCCGTTGACTCGACAGTAGGCGGGTCGGTAGTCCTTGCCGCGAAGCATCCAGTAGACAAAGCCGAAGAGGGTAGGTACCTCACCGACCCAAAAACCCAGGGTTGCCGAGACCGCGGCGACGCTCAGCCCGAGCAGGCTTCCCAGTGTGAGAACCTGCGCGGCCTCGCGAATTCCAATGCCCCCGATAGTGGGGCTGATTACCGTGGCGAAGATCTGAATCGACGACCCAAAAACCACGGGCCAGAAAGCGAGGTCCGGACTCGCTCCCACCGCGATGGCCATGAAGAAGTACATGGCCGCGGTGAAGAAGTGAACGAAAAAACTCATGAGAAGCATCATGAGAACGAGACTCTTCTTGTCGCGGTATGCGGCAGTGGCCTGGGAGATCCGCGTGACAATGCCTTGAAGGCGATCCTTGGCGGGGAGAGGGACGTTCTCGATGACCCATTGGACGAGGCCTGGGAACCAAAGCACGGTCAGCAGGGCGGTGATGATGCCGAGCGCCAGGGGGACGGTGATCGATGCGATGAGGAACGCGTTTTCGCCGAAAATCGACATGCCAAAGGGCAGCGCGATCAGGTAGGTGAGGAAGATTCCGGTCACGCCGAGAACCTTCTCGAGAACGGTGCCCGCAGTGACTTCGACAGTGCGCCCGCTCAGGCGCGCGGCGTCGTAGAGTTTGTAGCCGTCGAGACCGGCGGTGCTGGGAAGAAAAAAACCAATGGCGCGCCCGATCAAAAAGGCGCCCAGGATATGCATGAACGGCAGTTCGATCCGCTGGCCGAGGAGAACCAGTCGCCAGCGGTACATGGAGGCCAGGACGCCGAGAAAGCGAATCGCGGCTCCGAGGGCGGCGAAGGTCCAGAAGACCGTCGGGTCGATGGAGTTCAACTGATCGAGAATCAGATTCCATGCGGGAACCGAACCTCCCGAGCCGTCGGCCACGGGCCAGAGCAGGAGCAGCCAGACCATTCGAACGGTCAGATAGGCCTTGAGGAGATTGAAAATCCGGCTGCGCCAGGGCTCTTGGGTCATGCGGCCGAGGGCTAAGGCGGCAATCGCAACGGCCAGAATTTCAAGAAGAATCATCATCGGGTGTTCTCTCCCCTACAGGATTCGCAATTCGGCTTGGGGGCGCGCGGAGGCCCTACTGGTTCGGAGGCGCAGCGGGTGCGGTCGCAGGGGGCGGGGGGTCGAATCTCGGGTTCTGCCAGTCGACGCGAACGCCCTGGGAGCCCACTTTCTTGAACGTCGCGTTGCCCACCGTGTTGATGGGCATGACTTCTTCGTTGGCGTGGGGTTCGGGCAAGCGATCCCCAGCGCGCTTCGAGTCCAGTGGCCAATCGACTCGGGAGAAGAAGAAATAGATTTGGTCTTGCTTGAGATAGCTCACGAAACTCGTCAGGAACTTTCGGTTGAAGATTCCGTGCTGAGCCTGCTTGCGAACCGCCAGAACCACGACTTCCTGGTCGGGTGAGGCTTCGGCCAAGGCGAGCGAGAGTCCCCTGGCTACTTGCTTGAGAACTCTTGTGGGAACTGCAGGCCGCCGCTCGCGGGTAGTCGAGTCCTTGCTCTCGCGCTCATCGATTTCGATTGCCCCCAGGATCAGCGCGAGCCGGGCCGCGGAGATCACCGAAGGCTGGTCGAAGCCGCGCGGCGAGGTTTCCCCGAAGAGCTTCGCATGGCTGCGCAGCTTGACGGTGAGGCCGTATTCGTCAACGACCTTCTGTTGAACAGTTCGTGTGGCGCAACCCGGCAGCGCGAGCACGAGGCATAGGAGGACGAGGAATGCGAGGGCGACAGAAATTTTCCGCATGGCGGCAGGGTAGCGTCCACGACGCCCGGGGTAAGCCCATTGCGAGAGTTCCGGGGCTCAAATCACTGCAGCGGTGACGGTGCGTGCGAGCCATGCGAACCCATAGGCGAGGACCAGCATGTAGCCGAAAGCAAATGCCGGCCATCGCCACGAGTTGGTCTCTCGGGCCATGGTGGCGATGGTGGATGTGCACTGTAGGGCGAAGACGAAAAATACCAGCAAGGCGGCTACCGTGGGCGGAGTAAAGACCCTGAGCCCGGTCTGGGGGTTGACATCGGTGCGGATGGCTTCCCGCAACGAAGCGTCGGGGTCTTCAGTGGCGTAGATCTGCGCCAGGGTGGAGACAAAGACTTCCCGCGCGGCAAGGCTGGCCAGCAGCCCAACGCCTATTTTCCAGTCGAATCCGAGGGGTGCGATGACGGGTTCGATGGCCTTACCGACCCGCCCTGCAGCGCTGTGTTCGAGCGAATAGGCGGCGGCGGCCTGGGGGTCGAGATCGGGTAGCGGTGTTGAGCGGGGAAAGGTCAGGAGCATCCAGAGGACGACCGAGGCCACGAGAATGATCGTCCCGGCGCGTCGGACGAAGGCCAGAGCACTGCCGCCGACTTGGGAAAGCCAGAGATTGAGGCTGGGGACCCGGTAGGAGGGCAACTCCAGGATAAAGGGCATGCCCTCGCCGGGCAGCAGGGTTCGGCGCAGCACCGCGGCCACCGTCATGGCGACCAAGGGAGCGACGAAATAGAGGCCGAAGAGTACCAGGCCCTGCAATCCGATCGGTCCCAAGACGTTCTCGGCGGGAACGAACGCCGCGATGAGCAGTGCGTAGACGGGCAATCGCGCCGAGCAGGTCATCAGCGGCGCCACCAGGATTGTGACCAGTCGATCTCGCGGCGAGGGCACGGTTCGGGTCGCCATGATGCCGGGCACCGCGCACGCGAAAGAGGAGAGCAAGGCGACGAAAGCCCGACCCTCGAGGCCGATTCGCGCCATCGCGCGGTCCACCACGAAAGCGGCCCGGGCCATGTAGCCGACGTCCTCCAGAAGGTAAAGGAGCGCGAAGAGGAGCACGATCTGGGGCAGGAAGACGACGACCGAGCCGACGCCGGCGATCAACCCATCGGTCAGAAAGTCGGCGAGGAGGCCGGCGGGCAGGATCATCCGAACACGATCCGAAGCGAGACCTACCGCGTCGTTGATCCAATCCATCGCCGGAGTCGCCCAGGCGAAGATCAGTTGGAAGAAAGTCAGCATGACGGCGGCGAAGAGCAGGCTTCCCAGCACCGGATGGACGACAACTCGGTCGATTCGCTCGGTAATGGCGTGTCTGGCCGGCTTTTGCGCGTGGCAAGCGGTCATCACGGAATCCACCCAGGCGGAAAGCGCGCTGCGATCACTGGGCGGCAAGACCGGCGGCTGACTCCAGGTCTCGGGGGCCGTCAGGCATTCGCGAAGTTGGCGGATGCCCAGGCCTCGGTGGCCCACGACCGGGACGATGGGAATGCCCAACGCATCTTCCAATCGCTGGATGTCCAAGCTACCGCCTCGGGCCGCCAGTTCGTCCATCATGGTCA
>DUCH01000167.1:0-385 GCA_012959865.1 Myxococcales bacterium
GGACGCGGAGTTTGACCCTGCCCTGCAGACGCTTTACTACGCTCGGTTGCTGGAGATTCCCACGCCGAGGTGGTCGACTTATGATGCGGTGAAGCTTGCTACGACTCCGATGCAGCCGACGAGCATTCAGGAACGGGCGATCAGTTCAGCGATCTGGTATCGGCCACCGCCATCGTGAACCCTCGGAGCACCGGTGTAGTCTCGCTTCCAGCGGCTTGGCCGCGTCGGCGCGCCTCGCGGCGAGGCTCCGGCAGTACGCCCACATGCTGCCCCAAGAGGAAACCGACCTCTCGTTCGCGGACTTTGGCGGCCCCAGACGGCCGTATACGGCCCCAACCGCCGCAGACCCCGCCCCCAACAAAAACGCCCCCGGTCTAAAGGACCG
>DUCH01000167.1:462-5153 GCA_012959865.1 Myxococcales bacterium
GTTCGAACCGGCGACCCTCAGCTTGGGAAGCTGATGCTCTACCAACTGAGCTACTCGCGCTTGGGGGCGTAGATTAGCGCGGTCAGTTCGGTTCGCGACCCGGACTATTTGCTCGAGTCGTCCTGGTTGAACTCGGCCATCAGGTCTTCGAAGGATTCGTACTCCTCCTCCACGGGCTCGGTGCCGGGCGTGCGAGGGGGCAGGCTGGCGATCGCTTCCGCCAGTCCGAAAAAATCGGGCTCGATCGCGCGCACCCGGGCAAAGCTGTCATGGGCGGGGTCCGTGTCACCGAGCGCCGCTTGGGCTCGCCCAAAATCGAAATAAAGGCCCGACTTTTGGGCGTCGCTCAGGTCCGGGGCCGAAAGGGCCTGCTCAAAGTGACTGACCGCGTCGGCCGCACGCCCCAAGTCCAGGTTCGAGAGCCCGATCATCTGAAGGCTCTGCAGCCGCCAGTCGGGCGAGTCAAGGCAGTACCGGAACTCGGCGATCGCGTCCTCGAGAAGCTCCATCTCCCGGTAGGCGATCCCCAGATCAAATCGGGTCTGATAATCGCCCTTCTCCAGGGTTTCACTCACGCCCTGCTTGAAATCCGCGAACAATTCGGCGACGCCTTCCTCGACCGTCGCAGCCTGAGTGCCCGGAGCGGGGGCAACTTCACCGAACTCGATCTCGGCCCCGGGCCCCGTCGATGGTGCGCTCTCGTCGGGCGAGGCGTCCTCGATTTCAATCTCAATTTCAAATTCCGAATCGATCTCCAGTTCGTCGGAAACCACCCTCGGAGGGGATTTCGCTTCCGCGGCCGACGCCTCTGTGTCAGTGCCTATGTCGAAATCGAGCTCTAGTTCGGAGTCAAAATCGGTTTCAAGGTCAGCCTCGGAATCTGCATCCAGGTCGAATTCAAGATCATGCTCCGACTCTGGCGCTTGCTCCTGCGCCGGGGCAACCCCCTGCCCTGGCGCAGATCGAGATGCGCCAGCCTCCAGTTCTGCAAGTTTCTCTCGAGCGGTTACGTGCTCCGGGTCTGCCTCCAGGACCCGGCGATAAATCGCTTCCGCTTCCTCAGTCATCGACTGTTGCAAATAGAATTCGGCTTCCTCGAGATCCTCGTCAATTCGCTCGAGCAGATTGTCAGCAGAGACGCCCTGTTCGCCGTCGGGCGACTCATCAACTAGAGCGGACTCGCTTTCGTAAGCTCCCTCGAGATCAATCGCGACTTCCTCTGAACCATCCGATTCTAATGATGCACTTTCTGCAATCGCGGACTCGTCTTCGTCGGCAGAACCAAACTCAAAAGAGTTTGGAGATCCCGAGCCGTCAGAATCATCGGAGTCGTCGGAAGTGAAACCATCATCGGAGTCCGTACCAATCTCGATCTCGAATTCATCGCCAAACTCAACGCTATCCTCCGAGCTCGTTGCGGCAGGAGAAAGCTCCTTCAGACGAAGAACGAACCCCGCGGCCGCATCGTGATCGCCAGCCTCACGCGCAAGCGCCTCGGCTTTTTGCCAACACTCGGATGCGGCGGCTTCGTCGCCTCGCCCAGCCTGGGCCTCGCCGAGTTTCTCAAGCGCGTCAAAGTTCGCGGGAGACTCAATTAAAAATCCTTCGAGATACGCAACCGCTTCGTCGTATTGCCCGTACCCGAGGTGAACGTCCGCCTGCTCAAGAGAATGCTCTGACGGGGCGGCATCACCCCCCTCATCGACAGAGTCCGGTTGGGCCGGCGACTCCGGGTCCACCACCAGAGAGTCAACATCGGCCTCACCCTCCAACTCACCCCAATTCAGATCGGCTCCCATTGGAGCCCGCTGCATGACTTCCCGCGCACGCTCTTCGTCACCCCGCTCCCGATAGAGCGAGGCCAACCCCTGTGTCATTTCCGAGAGCCGAGCCTCATCGCCCATCTGTTCGTAGACTTCACACAGCAGTTCATAGTGCTCAGCTTTGACCTGCTCCTCTAGCGCTCGCAGGGCGTAGGGCTCGGCACGCCCCGCCTCCCCCAAGCCGCAAAGCTCTTTGGCCACCGCAGTCAAGGTTGGAACGTGTTTCGGAGACAGTGCCAGAACCCGCTCGTACATTTCGACCACGGATCTCACTTCGCCAAGCCGAGAGAACTCGACCGCCGCCTCCCGATACTCTTCGACGGCTTCAGGGTTATAGCCGGCTTTATCGAGGAGCTCAGCCACCTTCACGCGGGCCTTCACATTGCGCGGGTCGACGGCCGCCATTTTGCGAAGAAGGTCTAGAGATTCCCGCTGACGTCCCTCCTTCGCATAAACGTCCGCCACTTGCTGGAGCGAACTGACTGCTTCGGCCGCCAGACCGATCTGTTGGTACAACTCGGCCAGGGCAACGCGAACCGTGTGACGCATGGGGTCGAGATTGATTATCTGCTTGAGCACCGCAATGGCACGTGCATCGTACCCCTCACCCCGATGCAGCGAGGCGACCTTTGTATAGTGGGTAATGGCCTCTTCCACCTCGCCCCAGCGACGGTAAGTATCACCGACCTCGAGCAACAACTTCGCATCCTGGGGATCGGCGGCAAGCAGTTTCCCATATTCCTTGAAGGCTTTCGCTCTCGCGCCTTTTTGCACGTGCTTGCGTGCAGCGTCGAGCACTTTTCTTTTATTGATAGCCATCAGAAGGGTCCTCGGGGAACGACCTTGGGCGCCCGTGGGGCCCAAGCCTTTGCTCCCAACAATTCGGAAGATTGATCCAACATCGTATCGGCAACGGAGTTTTGCGCTAAAGGCATTATATCGAGCGCGGAGCCAAGCATCCGCCCTTCGGGGACTATGGAACTATGCAAGAAGCAAGAAGAGTGGAGGAACGCGCCGGGCGTCGCGGAGGCTTGCTCTCCCACCTCAGCCCCGAATATGCACGACCAGAGCCTCCAGACCCACCCCATACCCCCGGGCGCCGAGCCCCGAAATTACGCCCAACGCAATCCCAGAAATGAAGGACTGGTGCCGGAACGATTCCCGGGCGAAGACATTCGACAGATGCACCTCGAGCACGGGCAGCCCCGTCGACGCAAGCGCATCGCGAAGGGAGACGCTGCTGTGGGTGAGCCCACCTGGATTGATAAGGACACCGTCCATCGACCCGATGCCCTGCTGAATTCGGTCGATCAGCTCTCCCTCATGATTGGACTGAAAACTCTCCAACTCGCAACCGAGTTCCTTGGCCTGGGTGGCCAGGCCAGCATCGATTTCAGCCAGGGTGGCGCGGCCATAGATCTCCGGCTCGCGAGTACCCAGCATATTGAGATTGGGCCCGTGAATCACAAGAATACTCAGGCTCTCCGACACGCGACCTTCCTTTCCGCCCCTCAATCCGCGATCAATTGCTGAGGAACCTCAATTTCTTCACGAATGTCCAAAATCTTTCGACGGATGAGATAGCGCGCCTTGCCCAAGTTGCCATTGGGCTCCAACGCCACCACCAGGGTGAGGCCGTCTGCGACCCGGGTAAAAAACAACGAGAACCGCGCCATGAAGATCTGTGTTTCTCGGAGAGGACCGCCGACAACCGCGTCCGCGGCTTTATCAGCCTCCCCCAGAACGCGCTCAAATTCGACTGCCAGCGTGGACATTTCGCCTTCCGGAAGCAGGGCCCCAGCCTCGGGCTGAGTCGTTTCGGCGATGGGAATCCCGTCTCCGTCCATCAGGGCAACCCCGAGTATTCCGCTGCCCGCGCTCATGAACTCTGCCAAGGTCGAATCGAGGCTCAAGAGCGCCCCCGCTGAACGTTTTGAAGCCACCGCCCCAGTGTCTCGGCGACACCCTCCTCCGGGCCGCGTGCAGATCGAACCGATGAGTCTGCCCCCGGGTCGAGCAACAAGGCGCCTACCCCCACCCCTCGGTCATCCGCCGCGACTGGCGGCGAATTGAGACCGTCTAGAATCTCCTCGGCGCGACTTCGGTCCCCCTGACTCTCCAACAATCGCGCCATGGTCCGGGTCCGAAATGCCGAACCCTCGCCGACTGGCAGTTCGACCGGGGTCGCACGGTTTGCCAAAGAGCCTTTGGCCCGCGCACCCGCACGGTGGGATGTCCCGCGTCGGGATTCTGCGGGCTTCCCCGGAGACACGTCGGTCGCGGCTTCGCTGGGACTGGGCATGTTCTCGAAAATTTTGGCGAGTTCCCCCCTCGCCGCCTCCGGCTTTCCCAGGTCGAGCAGGATGAGCCCCAAAGCGACGCGCCCGGCGAGGCGGTCCGGGGTCGCACGAAGCCCCTTTTCGGCGACCTCAAGCGCTTCTTCTAGGCGCCCGGCACGGCGCTCGGCCTCGGCCAAGGCCGGAAATTCGGCACAGCCTGGATCGCCTCCAACCCGTGCTCGCAACCGAGCGGTCTCGAGCGTCAGGTCGCTGATAACTCCTGATTGGCCCTGGGACACTGTGCTCCTCGCCTCGACTCAACCCTCAAATCGCGAGCCGCGAAGAGAACCCGGTGTCCTCCTGCGGTCAAGAAATTGCCGGCTTGCGGAGACTGCCAGCCGCTCTCAATTGTCGGCCAGATCCGGATTCACCACAATTCGGGGCGTCACAAAGATCAGCAGTTCCTTTCGGCTATCCGCCACTTTCTTCGACACGAATGCTGCACCCAATACTGGGATCTTGTGGAGATAGGGGACTCGGGTTTCGGTCGTCGCCCGCTGAATGGTGTAGATCCCGCCAATCACCAGGG
>DUCH01000168.1 GCA_012959865.1 Myxococcales bacterium
GCATGTCCACAGTCGCTGGATCGGTCCTGCTCGCCTACGTGAATATTCTTGGCGGTGGAGCTTTTGCGGGGCATCTTGTCACCGCGAGTATCCTCTCCGCGCCAGCCGGTCTGGTTCTTGCAAAGATCATGATTCCCGAAACGGATCATCCTGTGACTATGGCCGGAGTCCAGGTGCCCGTAGAAAACTCGGGAGGCAACATCATTGATGCTGCCGCTGAAGGTGCATTGAACGCGATGAAACTCGCCGCATACGTGGGAGCAACTCTGATCGCTTTTGTGGCCTTGATCGCAATGGCCAACGATCTTCTAGGCGGAATCGGCGGCCTTCTGGGTATCCGCGATCTGACGCTTCAAAAGGGGCTGGGAATTGTGCTCGCGCCTCTCGCCTTCTTGATGGGTGTGCCTTGGCAGGATGCACCTACTGTGGGCTCCCTGCTCGGCATCAAGACCGTGCTCAACGAATTCCTCGCCTACCAGCAATTGGGCCACGCAATGGCCGCGGGAGAGTTGACCGAGCGAAGTCGAATTATCGCTTCATACGCACTGTGCGGCTTTGCCAATTTCGGATCGTTGGCGATCCTGTTGGGGGGCATTGGTGGCATGGTCCCAGGCAGACGTCACGAAGTCTCCAGCCTTGGCCTACGTGCGATTCTCTCCGGGTCACTGGCCAGCTTCATGACGGCTTGTCTGGCCGGATTGTTGATCTAAAAAGACTCAAGTGAACAAAACTAGGCAACCCTCGACTCGCCCGCCCTTCCGCCCTTCCGCGAGGAATTCGAAGACATGAGCGTTCCGGCGGCTTCCGAAGCTTGTCAATCCGCAAGCGGCCGCTCGCCCTCGCCAGTGCCCTCCTCGGACACAAAGACCTCAACGAGCAAAAGACTCACGCCCAGAACGATTGCGCTATCGGCGAGATTGAACGTCGGCCAGGTATATCCGCCCCATAGATGAACATCGATGAAGTCGATCACTTCTCCGTATGCGATCCGATCAATCAGGTTGCCCACGGCGCCGGCCATGACAAACCCCAAAGCCACAGGAGTCAGCCAATCCTCACGCTCGTGGCGAGTTAGGAAAACCAGCAACAAAACAATGGCCAGCGCGGTTGCCCCGACGAAAAACGTCATTCGCCACTCAAAAGGACCGTCGGCAAACAGGCTGAATGCCCCGCCCGGATTTCGAACGTGGGTCAGATCAAAAATCCCCGGAATAACCACAAGGCGCTCGCCGTAACGAAATCTCTCGACAATCGAAAGTTTCGTCAGCTGATCGAGAACCAATCCAATCAGGAAAACCAGACCGAATAACCTATATTTGAGACTCATCGCGAGTAGCCTACCATGCCCCCCCAGTAGCCGGAAGCCGGAACGAGAACAAAGGCCCGGTCCGAAGTCTATTTTCCGCTTGGTTCCGTTTGGGTTGAGGTTCGATTGCAAAGACTCCGACTTCTGGCCCTGCTCCTCTTTCTCGCCGGTGCATATGTCACCGCGCTGGTGCTATGGGATCCTTTCCCCAGCAGCGAATTCCGTTTCGATCGAGGAACGAACGGGATATGGCTTGGCCATAAGTGGTATACAGGGCACGAGGTTCGAAGCGGCGAGCCCGTGCCCCCCAGTGAACTGCTCCAACTCAAGAAAAATCTCGATCGGCACGGAATACGCGACCTCTTCATCCACGTT
The DNA here is from genome assembly GCA_012959865.1 of Myxococcales bacterium. Classification (GTDB taxonomy): domain Bacteria; phylum Myxococcota_A; class UBA9160; order UBA9160; family UBA4427; genus JAZXM01. The sequence goes on from DUCH01000168.1 coordinate 1,682, forward strand.
GGCCCTACCCTCAGTGATGGGAGCATCGGGGACAGTTCCGGCGATTTGTTCTCTGAACTCCGCACGATTTTTCCCGAGGCGAGGTTACTCGCCTGGGTGGGAGCGCGGGTAGAAAATATTCAATTGCAAGATCTCGCCTTCCAAGAGGGCCTGATCGCTTCGCTCGAAGGCCTCCGCGCAGTGGGGTTCGACGGTGTCCACTTCGATTTCGAGCCGATGGTCGACTACGAACCCGGCTATCTCTCCCTTCTCTCCGAAGTTCGAGACGCGATGGGTCCGAACTTCATGATCAGCCAGGCTACGCCCCGGGCAAATTTTATGGGAATCTTCCCCGGACCCCTGCGCCGAAGTTACTGGTCGGATGATTTCTACCTCGAGACAATGGCGAAGAGCGACCAAACCGTGCTCATGGCATACGATTCGGGCCTCAACTACATCAACCCCTACGTGGCCTTCGTGCGACACCAGACAGGACTTTTGGCGGATTGGGGTTGCTCAGTACCCGGACATGAAGTTCTGGTGGGCCTTCCCGCCTACGAGGACGTCCCCCTCTATTCCAATCCGAAGGTGGAGAACTTGAAAACAGCTTCACTGGGGGTCCGATCTGCCCTTGAAGCGAGCAGTACGGCCTCGCGCTGCGTGGTCGGCGTTGCGATCTATTCCAACTGGGTAACCGATGACAGCGAGTGGCGCGACTTCCGACGGTATTGGATGCATCCCGTACAGGATTCTGCGCGATGACAGCTTCCTTGGACCGCCGTTTATTTCTCAGAACGCTTGGGCTCGGCGCCGCTTCATTGCTGACCCCCTTTGGCTGCGAGGATTCGGGCCGATATCTCGATTCGGATATCGAGCGCCTTGCCGAACAAAAGCGACTCGAAAAAGAAAGGGCAGGTCAGGGCCCTTTCGGATCGCATCGGTACCGCGGCTATCGAGGCCTTGCGGATCTACCCTACTTCGAACTCGATTCGAAAGATCGCCTTAGATGCATTGTCGAGGATCTTCCGCCCATTATCGATTTCCACGCGCACCTTGGCTTGTCGGTCCTCTTCGCACCGACCATCGATTGGATGGCGAAGACTCAACGCGTTCGTCATTTTTTGGATTGCGATGCGACCAATCCGGGCTGCGAGCTTGACCTTGATGTCTACATCAATGCCAACTTCACCGAGAAGGATCTCGAATCGCTTCGACGGGAGACCGTCGCTCAAGCAATCTGGGGGAGCGAGTCGGCCGCGACGCACACGATTCCGAACTTGCTGGCCGAAATGGACGGTGTGGGGATTCAACTCGCGGTTATTCTCCCCATTGCCCTGGGGCTGCCCTTTCGCGACGACTCAAGCGAGCGGTGGGCAGCGGCCATAGCATCGTCGGGGCACGAAGACCGTTTGCTCCCTGGAGCCACCGTCCACCCACGCGATCCCGATGCCGTGAGCTCGCTACGCCTCCAGGTTGCCCGAGGCGCGAGGGCCCTGAAACTTCACCCCGCAGTGCAACGCTTCTACCCGGACTCGCCCGAACTCCACCCGATCTACTCCGAGTGTGAAAAACTTGGAATTCCAGTCTTCTTTCATGGGGGCCGGGCGGGAATCGAACCCGAATACACCCACCGCTATACGCTGATCCGCCACTATGAGGGTGCCGTGGCGTCGCATCCCCAGGTTCAGTTTGTACTCGGGCACGCCGGGGCGCGCGACGTTGGCGACGCGATCCCTTTTGCGATTCGGCACAGGAACGTTTGGCTGGGCATTCATGGGCAGGGGATCAGCGTTCTCCGCGAATTGATCGATCGGGTCGGCGCCCAGCGGCTCCTCTTCGGCACCGACTGGCCCTTTTATCATCTGGGTGCAAGTCTCGCCAAGGTACTGATCGTCACCGAGGGTCGCCCCGAAGAACGGACGGCCATTCTCCAGGCCAACGCCGAATCTCTTCTCGCCCGGGAAGCGAGCTAGCCACCCCGCCCGCCCCAGGAAGCACCCAAGTGTTTCACCGCGTCGGCCGCTGCGAGTTGGAAAAATTCGCTCGGCCGGATTCGATCCTCGCGCCAGCACGCCTCAGTGAGCTTGATAGTGTGTTCCTCCAGCGAACACGCCGCCCGATAGCGAAGCTCATCCCAGGACAATGCCGTTTCTTCCGAGTCCGGGGAAATTTTTTGGACCCCGAGCGGCTCGCAATGGGTGGAATGTAGGGCCGCAGTGGCCTGCAACGCGTAGCCGACGCCGCGGCGAAGATTCTGGTCGTCTACGTAGCCCGAAACCAACCGCAAGGCCGCAGTTCCCGTCACCATGTGGATGTAGGCGATCCTCGCCGAGGGATTCGCGATATAGAGATGGGCCGCCCGAGCGCAGATCTCACCGATCAAATCCCCCGGCGAAGCGGTCTCGAGATCCGTACCCCCGATCGTTCGGGCGAAGTTCTCATCGTCTTCAAGAACCGAAACCGCATCGACAAGAAAACCTTTTCGACGACGCGCTGCCGGAGTGATGGGGACTTTTTCTAGAACCCGGAGAGGGCCGAATCCGGGTCGAGGCTCGACGCCGGGTTCACCGGGCAAGCGCTGAAAACGGCTGGCCCAATAGCCCAGTCCAGCGGCCAACTCACCAAGCCGAATCGGATTTTCGTCGGCCTCGAGGGCACGAACCGCATGAGAGACACGAATCGGTCCGTGCATCCCGGCGGCGAAATAACCGGGCAGCAGGATAGGCAGCCAGCCGCGCAGCACCCCCCTCCACGGCGCCCCGGCCAGTTCAACCTCAAATGTGGCCCTCCAATCGGCGAATGCTTCGACTCCCATCGCGGCAGCCTGGTCCGGCAGTGGAATAGGCCTGCCCTCCACGCGATCATCCAGCCGAGGGGCATAGACATCCACCCATGCGGAGATCAGCGCCTCATGGCCGAGGCAATCGAGAGCCTCGGCCACCATTGGACCGTGGTTGCTGAGCCCTCCGGAATACTCGGGAGCAGAGGATTGGAATCGCAAGAGCGCTTGGTCGAGTTCCATAACAGACAATTCTTATCCAGGGCGCGCTACAGTTGGCTGCCGCCCGGCAATGGGGCGAATGAGGCAAATAGGGCGATCGGGTGGCGAGGCGATGTGGTGGCGATCGGGTGGCGATGTACGACAGCGTTTCCCCCAACGGCCCTATCAAACAGCCAATTGATCTTTAGTTCCCGTTCTGGCTTGCAGCCCACCGATCCCGCTCCATCTCGCTCCATCCTTCTTCTCCCTCTTTTTTTCTCCCTCTTTTTACCCATTCAATACGAGGATAAGCCATGGCTCCCCCCGTCAGCGCGGAACTAATCCTGGACACTCTGCGGCCCATTGAAGATCCGGACTTCAAGCAGAGTATTGTCGATCTTGGATTCGTCAAGAACATCAAGATCGACGGGGAGACGGTAGCTTTCGACATCGAACTGACGACGCCTGCATGTCCCGTCAAAGCAGAGTTTGAACGCGCCGCGTACGAGTCCG
>DUCH01000169.1 GCA_012959865.1 Myxococcales bacterium
TTGGGGGAAAACGGCATCGATCAGCGCTGCGGCGCCGCGATTTCGGCGCGCCAGGCGGTTGCTGGGCAACCCCGTCGCGTTCCTCTCCCCGTGTTCACCCCCCGGCATACTCTTTTGCTACCCCGCCTAGGCCCAGGCTGTCAAGCGATATCCCCCCGGGCTTGCCCAGGCGGGTCAAAAAACATCTTCACGGAGCGCACGGCGGGCGTCGGTGTCCGATTCTCGCTGGCTGACGCTGCGCCGGGGCTCGGTTCCTTCGATGAAGGGCTGAAAATAGGCGTTCTGGGTGCTGGCATCGGCAATGAGGCCGGTATCGCGGTCGATGCGCTGAAAAACGATGTGGTCCGCCGGAACCTCGAAATCGCGAATCGGCCGGTCCGCCAAGGCCACGCGCATAAAATCCCGCCATATCGGCAGCGCGGCGCCGGCACCCGTTTCGCCGAAGCCCAGCACGCTGTTGTCGTCGTGGCCCACCCAGACGCCTGTGGTCAGGTCGGGTGAGAATCCCATGAACCACGCGTCGCCTTGTTCGTTGGTGGTCCCCGTCTTCCCGGCCAGGGGCCGTCCGAGCCGGAGCAGTCCGCGCCCGGTGCCCTCTTGGACCACCGCGGAGAGCAGGTCGCTCATCAGGTAGGCGGCGGCCTCGGAGATGACCCGACCGTCCGGAAGCGTTTCGGCGTCTGCGCTGGAATCGCCGGAGATTTCTTGTCCGGGCTCGGAACTCGCGCGGGCAAGCAGGGGCTCGCTTCCGTCGCTGGGCGGGTCGACCGCCGATTCGTCATCGGCCTTGAGCCCGCCGGAGGCCACAGCCGGGGCCGGTGGGTCCAGAGGGCTGCCAAGGAGAACGTCTTCCAGCAAGACGGTGCCGTCGCGCCGGGTCACCCTTCGGATAAAACGCGGGGCCACCAGACGCCCCTTGTTGGGAAAGACCGAGTACGCGGTGGTGAGTTCGAGCAGCGTCATCGAACTCGATCCCAGTGCGAGTGACAGATCGCGTTCAAGGGGCGAGTGAATGCCGAAACGGCTCGCGTAGTCGATCACATAGTCGACACCGACATCCCGGAAAAGGTGCACCGTCGCGTTGTTGATCGACTTCTTCAATGCGTTGCGTAGGGGCATGGGGCCGTAAAAGTGGCGTCCGTAATTCCGCGGCGCCCAGACGAAGCCCGAAACCGGGTCGGTGTAGACCACCGGCCGGTCGACCACTTCGGAAACCGGCGTGTAGCCCTTTTCCAGAGCCGCACCGTAGATGAAGGGTTTGAACGCCGAACCGGGCTGGCGCTCGGCCTGGGTGGCTCGGTTGAACTCGCTGTGGCGGTAGTCGTAGCCCCCCACCATGGCGAGCAGATCCCCCGAGCCGTTCTCGAGGCTCAGGAGGGATCCCTCGACCACGGGCGCCTGATGGAGTCCGAGTCTGGGCAGCGGCACGGTCCCGGGCGCCTCGCCGAGGGGGGCTTCCGGATCGGGCTCATCCGCCGGTTCGGGGCGATCCTCCAGGCGAACGAAACGCGCTACGTCGCCGAGCGCGAAAATCCGGGCGATTTGTTTCACGGGTCGGGGCCGGGCATTGGGATTGGGCTCCCGGGCCCAGCGCACATCCTCGAGGTCGACCTGTCCCTCTACGCCGGGCGCAAAACTCACCCGGGCGCTTTGGAGGTCGGGGTCGACCCCGATCACCACCCCCACCAGCGGTTCGTCGAAGGGAATCCGGTCCGCGGGTGCGGGCGCGGCGCTGCTCGCCCCATAAGCCTCCGGGGCTGGGCTGGCATCCCCGAACCCCAGCGCCGGCTCCCCGGCCAAGTCCGCGAAACTTTCGGCTTCCCCGGTCCCTGGGATTTCTTCGCCCGCTGGGGTCTCGGGAACCAGCAGGGTTCTGGCGTTCTCTTGTCCCAGCCGGAGAACCTCGTCGCCCACCGCGCTCGCCTCGACTCGGCGAACCGGACCCCGATAGCCCTGGCGACGATCGTGGGCCTCAAGACCCTTGCGAAGGGCGACTACCGCGGCCCTTTGCAAGTCGAGGTCAAGTGTGGTCTCGATGACGAGCCCGTCGCGCAGGACGGCTTCTCCGCCGAGGGCATCGAAGAGATACCGACGCACGAATTCGGCGAAGTGTTCGGCTTCTCCGAGGCCTTCGTCGTCGGGGTGAGTTCGGATCTGGGGCGGGTTGGCGACGGCTTCTTCGTAGCTCAAGGCGTCGATGAAGCCATCGGTTCGCATTCTCCCCAGAACGTAGAGTCGCCGACGTTCGGCCGACTGGGGATTTCGGTACGGCGAGTAGTCGCTGGGGCGCTGGGGGAGCCCGGCGAGGAGCGCGGATTCCGCGACGGTCAGATCCTTGACGTCCTTGCCGAAATAGTCCCGCGCCGCCTGGCCGATCCCCCAAGCGCCGTGACCAAAATAGATCTGGTTCACGTAGAGGTAGAGAATCTCATCCTTGGTGAAGGCGTTTTCGATCCTTCGGGCCAGGATCATTTCACGGATCTTGCGGCGAAAAGTCCGCTCCGGGCTCAGCAGAAGGCTCTTGACCGTCTGCTGGGTGATCGTCGACGCGCCTTGTTTGACCCCGCCCCCCGCCAGATTCGCCAGGGCGGCGCGCAAGATTCCCAAGTAGTCGAGGCCCCCATGCTGAAAGAAATTTTTGTCCTCCGAGGCCACGAAGGCCAGCTTGGTCGCCCTCGGAATCTCCCCAATGGCCACCAAGCGCCGCCGCTCCTCGTGAAACTCGGCGATCACTCGGTCGTGGCGGTCGAGTACGACGGTGGTCAGCGCCGGGCGGTAGTCTTCGACCCGCCGCAAATCGGGAAGGTTCCCCAGGAACTGGTCGTAAAACCAATAACCGCCGAGCCCGGCGAGGATGAGCAACAGGAGGCTGCCCCTCAAGAACTCCCTGGCTGTTCGGAAGGGGAAGAAGGGCATGTACTCTCCAACGCTTGTGCAAACCTAGCCGAGGTGCGCGCGGCTGCGCTAAGGCTTGGGAGGCTCCCGGCTGGGTCGGCGGGCGGGCGCATGGTAGCCGTGAGTTGCGCGACTCGCCTGAGTCCAGCTCGACGCGGTGACCGGCATCCCACAGAAGCATCCCATAGAAGAGAGGGCTTTTCCCATTGGCTCAGAGTTCGCTCCGCATGGCCTTCGTGATGGACCCCGTGGAGTCGGAGAGCTTTACCGCTTCGACAACCCTTGTGCTGATGCTCGAGGCCCAGCGCCGTGGGCACGAGGTCCTCTACGTGGCCCCCAGCGATCTCGGGGTGGACTCGGGCCGAGCGGTGGCCTGGGCGACACCGATTCTTCTCAAGCGGGAAGGCCAGGGGGGGCGGGTCGAGCGACTCGAGTCGCGTCGCGTCCTGCTGGACGACGAGGTGGATGTGGTCTTCCAGCGTCAGGATCCCCCGGTGGACGCCCGGTACATCGTGCCCACCCAGATTCTGGGAACCTGCGCCCGAAGCCTCGTCCTGAACCGTCCCACGAGCGTCCTGGCCTACAACGAAAAACTGTTGGCGCTGCATTTTCGCGATCTCATGCCCGAGAGCACCGTGAGCCGAAAGATTTCTGACCTGGTCGCCTTTATGGACGCCATGGGGGGAGAGATGATCGTCAAGCCCCTGGACGGCAAGGGGGGCGAGGGCATTTTTCACCTGGTGGCGGGCGAGCGCAATATTTCGTCGACCCTCGAGCAGATCACCGCTTTCGAGGGTCGCTGGGTGATGGCCCAACGTTACCTGCCGGGGATTCGCCAGGGAGACAAGCGCATTCTTCTGATGGAGGGAGAACCCCTGGGCGCTGTTTTGCGTATCCCCGCCGATCACGAAGTGCGCGCCAATTTTCACGCGGGAGGCCGCGCGGCGGCGGCTGAAATCGACGCGGGGGACCGCGTGATTGTCGACCGGCTGGCTCCGCTGCTTCGCGCCGAGGGGCTTTTCTTCGTCGGGATCGACGTGATCGGCGGGCTCTTGACCGAAATCAACGTCACCAGCCCCACCGGTGTCCAGGAGATCAACGCGCTGAACGGTGTCCGCCTCGAGGAGAGGCTGGTCGACCGGGTTGAGGCGCTGCGGGCTGAGGAAGTCCGCCGGATTTAACGCGGGGCCGCGAAGCGCTGGGATTTTCCAGCGTCCCGGACGCGCGGATCGTCCTGTGCTGACGATAATCTTCAGCCAGTCGCGGGCCTCCGTGTTAGTATCGCGACCGCGTATGCCCAACCTCTACGTTACGCATTTTGCTTCCTCCATTGGCGAGCTCACGATTGCTTCGAGTGATCAAGGGCTTGCGTATCTCGCGTTGCCGCGAGCCAGCGGCCGGGGTTTCGCGGGCTGGTGCCGCCGCTACGCGTCGGATCACACGATCAAGGAAGACGCCGAGCCGAACGGCATGGCGGTCGATCAGGTGAGCGAATTTCTCGCCGGCGAACGCGAGACTTTCAAGCTTCCTCTCGATCTCCGGGCGACGTCCTTCCAACTCGATGTGTACAAGGTGGTGGCGGAGATCCCCTATGGCGAATCCCTAGCCTACGGCGACGTCGCCCGGCGGGTGGGGCGTGCGGCGGCGGTGCGCGCGGTGGGCGCCGCCAATGGCGCCAACCCGATTCCCCTGGTGATTCCCTGCCATCGTGTGCTGGCGAGCAACGGACAACTCCACGGCTACGGGGGCGGTCTTGAACTCAAGGGCAAACTCCTCGCCATGGAAAGCGCGTCGCACCCCGCCCAGGGCGCTCTTTTCTAAATCGCCCGGGTGTATCGTCCAAGACCCGAGTGCACCGCGAGCTAGACTTTCTCCAGCGCCTGGTCGACATCGGCGATGATGTCTTCGGCGGCCTCGATCCCACACGAGAAGCGGACCAGCGAGTCCGTGATTCCCCAGCTCTTGCGTTGCTCGGCGGTGTAATCCCAATACGACATGGTGACGGGCAGTTCGATCAGCGATTCTACGCCGCCGAAGCTGGGGGCCTGGTAGGGGACCCGGGTCGCGTCGATGAAGCGAATCGCGCCCTGGAGATCGGTTTCAATCTCGAAGGTCACGACGCCCCCGAACCCGTCCATGGAAGCCTGGGCGATGGCGTGATCGGGATGACTTTCCAGCCCCGGATACCAGACGCTGCGCACCTTGGGGTGCGCCTCGAGGTGCCGGGCGAGCGCGAGGCCATTGCTGTTGTGCCG
>DUCH01000170.1 GCA_012959865.1 Myxococcales bacterium
GGCGCGTGATCGGATAGCTCTATGGATTTATTTGTTCGCGCCATTGACGATCGCGATAGATTTGGCCTTGTTGCCCGTGCAGATCGCGACTCTTCCGATTCTGCTGGCAGTGAGCGATTAACCTGATTCGGGTGAACTGGATTGGATTTTCCTCCCCGCCAAGGATTTCGGAGGCCCCGGATTGGCGGGTTGCCGCGACTGGGTAGAGAGGTGATTGCCTAACATTGCCGCGCCGAATGCCCCTTTATCGCCGCCTAGTTTTGACGACCGCCTAGGGGTTATTCACGGCGAGGCAGGCGAGGAATCGATCAAGTCTCGTCCTCGTATTCGCTGCATGGCAGTCGGCGCCGGTGCGGGGAACGGGCTGCGGTGTGGTTTCGGCATGGTGTTATTGCGCGGCGAGAAGGGAAACGGCAGATTTGCGGGGACGGAGGGCCTCGTCAGAGAGGAGCAAGTTTGAGAGAGGGTTCCCACTACACGTTTGGTGACCAAGGGCCGGCGGCTGAGCGGCTGAGGCGCTTGGCGAGCCTGTACCGGCCCCTGAGCGCGTCAGTTCTCGAGCAGGCATGCGTGACTCTGGGCGTGGCAGCGGATCTGGCGATCGATCTCGGTGCGGGGCCCGGCTACACGACGGAACTGGTTGCCGAGGTGACTCAGGCTCGGGTCGCAATCGGATACGAGCGCTCGCCGGCCTTCTGCGCCGAGGCGCGTGCTCGGTGCGGGGGATCGCTGGATTTCGTTGAACTGGATGTCGGAGCTGAGGATCTCCCGATCCAGAATGTGGATCTCGGCTTCTGTCGATTTCTTCTCACGCATTTGCCCAATCCCCTTGAGACCCTGGGGCGTTGGAAGAAGGCCCTGCGACCGGGCGGGGTGATGGTATTCCTCGAAGTCGAGCGTCTGTCTTCGAGCGATCCGGTCCTGGCCCGCTACTACCGGATGATCGAGGGTGTTCAAGCGGAACACGGTCAGGCGATGTCTATCGGCCGAACCCTTGAAGCCCTGGTCCAGAAAGCTGGCTGGAGGGTCGTCGATTCCCAAGCTGTTGACCCCTGTCTTCCGGCTTCGGCAATGGCGACTCTGCATCGCCCCAACCTTGAAAGTGTTCGAAAGGATCCGTGGGTGCAGGGCCACTTCAAGCCCGAGGAAATTGACGAGATCGCCGTGGGCCTCGAGCGGATTGGTGCTGAGACCGGAAAGGGCACTCCCATCGATAACGTCCTTCGAGTGGTGATCGCCCGTGCTTGAGTTGGGGTGTCCAGCGATTCGATCTTCGCGAAGCGGCACTCTTCTGTTCATGTCCCTTGTTCTGTGCAACGGGCTCCTCGGTTGTGTCCACGGCCCTCCGCCGGAGCCGTCGGCTGATACGGATGCTCTTGGCGTGGCTTTTGCGGAGTTGGCCGCGAATCTTCAATCGGTAGAAGCATCGATTCGAAATTCGAACTCCTTCAGGGATCCCCCGGAGCAGGTGGGGGGCTATCGGCATGTACTCCGGTCCCTGGCAAAGAGTCTCGAAGCCGAGGTGATCCAGGATGCGGATTACCCGTATTTTCGAATTCTGGATTTCTGGCTTCGCGAGGGAGGGGACAACCCGGACCAGCGGTATGCATTCTCTCCAATTCGAGGCGGTGAGACTTATCGTGTCTGGGGAGAGATGGGATCGGCTGTGCGAGTTGAAATTCAGATCTATGCGGGACGTCCCTGGGCGGGCGAAGGGCGTTCGGCAGGATATCTGGCCTTCGAGGATATAGAGGTGAGCGATGACGGGTCCTTTGAGATCTATATTTCGCCGGAGAAGCACGCGGGCAACTGGCTTGATAGCCCCGAGGATGCGACCACGATCTTCGCGCGCCATATCTTTGATGTCTGGAACGACTCGGATACGGGGGACATCCATATCGATCGGGTGGGCTATGAGGGCGCGCGTCGGGCTTCCGAGACCCCCGACGAATTGGCGGTGCGAATTCAAAATGCTGCAGCGATGTTCAAGGCGACGGCCGAAACCTGGCCGGCTTTTGTGGCCCGCCGATACGTGGCAGCTACAGCCCCCAACACAGTGACCGCTCCTCGGGATACGTATGCCCTGGGCGGCGTTCGGGGGCGCTGGATGAGCGGAGGGTACTTTGAACTCGATCCGGGTGAGGCCTTGCTCCTCAGGTTGCCCGCGAGTCAGGCGAAGTACCAGGGGATACAACTCGCCGACATGTGGTTTGCATCCCTCGAGTATGGAAACCAGCTCTCGAGTCTCAATACGACGCAGTCGGTGCTTTCTCCCGACGGGGCGTACTACTACGTAATCAGTCAGAAGGATCCCGGCTTCGCCAACTGGCTGGATTCTGGTGATTTGTTGCGGGGGATATTTCTTTTGCGCTGGGATGGAATCGTGGGCGCGATCCCCGAGGATCAATTCCCTACCGCGCGGGAAATTTCCCTGGATGATGTGGCGAAGCAGATCCCCGGCTTTACGGAGGTGACGGAGGACGACCGCAAACGAGTTCGAAGCCAGCGGCGTCGTCACCTCCAACACCGCTCCCATCGTTGACCGTCTTCGAACAGCATGGAGCCGCCGGTAAAAATGTTCGGTCTGACCTCGAACTCGAATACAGAGTGCCCCGGTCGGTTCGATTCGAGCCAATGTTGATTCTGAAGCGGAGCGGAATCCGCAGCTTTATGCGGCCAGAAGATAGCCCCCTGGTTGCACGCGACTGGGAACTCATCGCGAACCCCAAAATTGTTTAGACTTCCCTCGCCGCTCCTGTGGGCCGAAGCCAAAATTGAACTTACACATCGGGGATAGAGCGTGAAGCGTTCGATATTTCTAGGCATTGGGATCGTCATACTCGTGGGACTCTTGGGTCTGGGTGTTCTGACACTCGATCGAATCGTTGCTTTGGGACCTTCCATGGCCGATGAGGCGGATGCCACCGCCCTGGCGCAACCCAGCAAAGGCCCCGAGGAAGGACCGAGGCCAGGGGAAGAGAGCGGAGGAGAGAATTCGGGTGGGGAAAATGGTTCTGGCGAAACTCGCGAGGAGACTCAAGGATTTTCGAAAGAGGGTTCAGTCAACGAACCTACCGATCGGGCCGAGGGTCTCCCACCCGATGAGATATCCAAGAAGAGGCTTGCGCGGCGCGGGACGCTGATTGGATCGCTCGAGGGGGTTGACGACCAGAAGATATGGGGTTTCGCATACGATTGGGCGGCTCCGAGCGTGCCGGTGGAAATTTGGATCTACGTGGATAGTTTTCTGGTCAGTAGCGACGTCGCCAACGGCCTGCGGGAGATCGGAGCCGGTGCACCCTACGATGTTCAAGAACGGGGGTTTTCATTCGCGTCGCCCGCTGTTCTCAAGGATGGACGCGAGCATACGGTTCGTGTGCTTGCCCGAATTGGGAGGGACGATGCTTTCAAGGAGCTTCATGGCAGCCCCAGAACGGTAGGAGGAAACTCGCCGCCCGAGGGCGAGGTGGTGGAGTTTCGCGCAGGGAAACTCCTCGGTTGGGCACGGGATCGCGAAAGGCCGGCGCAGGCCGTTGAACTGGAGATTTTCCGTGATGGAAAACGCCTCGGGATCTGGCAGGCGAACCAAGATGCGCCCATCGATCGCGTCGCCCCAAATGCGGGCGCACTCTGGTTTGCGGCAGCCCTGGCGCCGGAGGAAGAGCCCTACCGCGTTCAGGTCTTCGCGCTCGATCCCGATCGGCCGGGACTCCGTCGGGAACTCAAGGGATCTCCCTGGACTCTGAGTGCTCTGAATAGCGAAGAGGCGGAGGAGAAAGATGACGCCGATGATGAAGATGACGACAAAAAGAACCAACTGCCTTACGGCGCAGTGGCTTTCATCGGGATCGATCAAATTTCGGGTTGGGCGGTGGATCCGGATGCGTCCGGCGCCCCCATCGAAGTGGAACTGTACTTTGACGGGCGCTTGTATGGACGAATTCTCGCAGACGGCCCCTTTCCCGCACTAGTTCACGACCCGGAAATTCACTCGATAAACCATCTGTGGCTGGTGGATCTTCCGGCCGAACTGCAGGACGGCGAGACGCATACGGTCAGCGTACTTGCGGTGAATTTTCCTCCGGGCGCAAATCCAGAACTGTCCGGATCGCCCGCCAATTTTACCGCCCAACGAAATACTGAGCCGGTGGGTTTTCTTGATTACGCGACCACCCGAAAAATCGGTGGCTGGGCGTACGACGCCGATGCCGGCGCCAATGCCGTTGAAGTCGAGGTGTGGATCGACGGCGTGTTTCAAACCGTACTGCGGGCAGGGGAATCGCGTCCTGATCTGGTTCCAATCGCTGCCCCTGAGCCTCACCATGGTTGGTCTATTCCTGCCCAGGCCCTCTTGGACGACGGAGAATTCCATACCGTTCGGGCCTTCGTGCGCGACGAACCCGAGGGCATGTTGCACGAGCTCGTATGGTCTCCCCGCGAGCTCAGCCCGGTCAAACCCTGGCTGGGGGCCAGCGTTGGGCCCGGCGAAGGTGGCCGCGGGATCGAAATTCTTTCGCTGGTTGCCGGTGGGGCCGCCAATGCGGCAGGAGTTCGGGTTTCCGATCGGATCATTGCCCACAACGAAATCGAAACCCTCGCGGATACGGAAGCATTCCTCCAGTGGATTCGCTCTCGCAGTGTCGGCGACCAGATCGTTCTTGTCATCGAACGATTTGAGGAGGGAAGGGCAGTGGAGCTGATCCTCCGCCCGGTTTTGGGCCTCATGCCGAGCCCGTGAATTTCGTTAACGCAGGGTAGCGACTGGACAAGCGACCGAACAGATTCAGAAGGGCGGGAGTCACCCAATTCCGCTGGAGCCGTCCATGGGCGCTGTAGGCTCGGCGTTCCACTGGGCGAGGTATGTCTCAGAGAGAGGAATCGAAGGTGAAGGTTCGCAGATTGATCGACGCCCCCATCATCTCGGCGGCGACCGATGCCAACCTCGGAGAGAACATCCAGGGGCCTTCGTTGGTGCGAGTTCCCGACTGGGTCGATTCGCTTTTGGGGCGGTACTATCTTTATTTTGCAGACCACACAGGGAAGCTATATCCGTTTGGCCATGCCCGGGCAGTTCTATCGTTCCAAGGATGGGCTTTGCAATTGGGAGGTGGGCCCGCGCTTGTTTGACTAAAATATGCGCCATTCGCC
>DUCH01000171.1 GCA_012959865.1 Myxococcales bacterium
TACCCGATCCGCTCAGGTAGGGGGCCACGTCCATTCCCAGCGGCCCATAACGGGCCCGAATGGCCTCGACGGTCTCTGGGGTCCAGTAGGGATGGCCGGGGGCAGGGAATCCCAGCACGCAGCGCTGGTCCACCGAGGCCTGGGCGATCAATCGCTCCAGCACCATGCCCGGCTGGTACATCTTCCACGCCCACCCCGAGTGCAAAACGCTGATCCACTCGCTGCTGGCCTTGCGGAAGGTGAGGTTATGCACCAAACGACGCTTGCCAAGCTTGAGGGGTGTGCCCCGATGCCAGGTGTCGTGGCGGTAGAAGAGGGCGGTGCCCGGGGCGAATCGCGCCCGCCGTTCACGCGGATAAAGGTTTTCGGCGCGAAAGCGTTGCGCGTTGGGGTCCACCTCGCCGAGATGCTTCTCGGCCTTCGTCCGATCGTTGATCCACTCAATGGCCCCGACCCCCGGTGTGCTGACAATGGGCCACGCGTAGGCGGGGTCATTCGTGCCCTCGCGCGGAACCACGGCGGTCGCCCCTGCGCAGTCTTCGACCGCGTCAAAGTAGAGAATGATCTCGACGGCCTCGGGATTCTCCCAGCGAGGCGGATGGGTGAGGGTGTGGTTCGGGTAGTCGACGTGAATCCGCTGATCGGTGTTGTCGTAGGCGCCTCCCGCGCGAGTCGTGCGACCGAACTTGGGCCAGAGATCCGACTGGGTGAGCCGAATGTCGCGGACCGGCTGGTCGAGCAATTCCGATACAGCTCCAAGAATCCGAGGATGCAGGGTGATTCCGTCCACCGCGTCGTGGCCGGTGGGAAATTCCATGCTTCCCCGGCTTCCGAAATCGGTGATGCCCTCACGGTCTTTCTGGGAGAGCAGGGGGAAGGTTTCCCGGCCAATCGCCCCCGCCCGCTCGACGAGCTCGTGGGGCAACAGACCGTTGACCAAGGCAAAGCCCGCCTCACGCCAGCTTTGCCGCTGCACGGGAGTCAAGACCATCCCACCGGCATCGGGCAAACACGCCGTCTGGGGCTCGATCCAACGGACTTCTTCATCCTCGGGACTCATCGCCATGCGAACTCCTCCAACGATTCCCCAACACCCCCGCTGAAGGTTTCTCCTAGAACACCAACTTCGCCACCGAGGCCGGCTCGGGCCACTCGGGAAGGGATTTTAGAATCCTCTCGCCAATCTCCGAAGGTGTCCACGCGTCCTCGCGGCCGTCGCGATCGGCGATGGTTTCGAAAGCCTGGTAAAGCACTGAAACCCGGTTTCCGCTGATCACGAACTGCCGGCCCGTTACCGCCTCGGCTTCGTCGGAACACAGCCACGCGATCGCGGGAGAGACCTTTTCGGGCGCGAAAAGCACTTCCGAGCCCTCGGGAAAGAGATCTGCCGTCATCCGCGAGTACGCGTTCGGGGCCAGGACGTTCACCGTAATGCCAGCCCGGGCACCCTCCAACGCCAAACAACGCATGAAACCCGCAATACCCGCTTTGGCGGCTCCGTAGTTGGTCTGGCCAAAGTTTCCCACCAGGCCCGACGTGGAACTCGTCATGATGATTCGGCCGCCGGTGCCCTGCTCGAGCATCTGCATGTAAACCGCTTTCGTGGGATGAAACGTGCCCTTGAGATGGACCGCAATTACGGGATCCCAAAGATCTTCGGTCATCTTTTTGAATGACTTGTCGCGCAAAATGCCCGCGTTGTTGATCAAGATATCGACCTTGCCAAACTCGGACACGGCGGTGTCCACCATACCCTGGGCATCCTCGGCCACGGTAACCGAGCCGTAGTTGGCCACGGCTTGGCCGCCCGCCGCGCGAATCTCCTCCACCACGGCGTCGGCCATGGAGTTCCCCTCTCCTTGGCCATCCACCGTACCGCCAAGATCATTCACCACGACGGCCGCGCCTTCGCTGCCGAGCAGTCGTGCATGGGCGCGTCCAAGGCCGCCCCCGGCGCCGGTGACAATGGCCACCTTTCCGTCCAAAATTCCCATCTTCGGCTCCTCCAAAATTGATGGCGCGCCCAACCCGGGGCTCGCCCGACCGGCAACTATAGGGTCTCAGCGGCCGATCTTCTCCCCCGGGACTCGAAGGCGACAACCCCGCTGGTGATCTTCCCCGGGCGCGGAATGCTAGAGTGCGGCGAGCCCGTCAAAGGTGCGCTCTAGCCGCGACACGCCGGGCTCAAGGACCGTCTTGATCGGTGTCAACGCGGTGAAAGCGACTTCGACTTGTCTGCCTTTCGGCCCCACGGGTCCAGCGAGGGATTTCCAAATGTCCGGCACCCCCCGAAGAGGAATCCACCACCTCGGACTCGCCACCCACGACATGGAAGCCACCCTTCAATTCTATGAAGACGTGCTCGGTTTCCCGGCCAAGGTCTGCGAGATCATCGAACCCGAAACCGGTGGGCTGATCCGGCATGCCTTCCTGGACGCGGGAGAGGGCGAGTTGATCGCCTTCATGGAATGCAACGGGGTGAAGGGTGTCCAGAGCGACTTCGATCCGGGGATCAATCGGGGCCTGGGTATTCGGGGAGGACTGATCCACTTCGCCTTCAAGGCGCGCGACCTCGAGGAACTCGAGAAGAAGCGGGCCGAACTTCTCGACAAAACCGTAAGCGTGAGTGAGATCGTCGATCACCGCTGGTGCAAGTCGATCTACTTCAAGGACCCGAACGGTTTGCAGCTCGAATTCTGCTGCCTCGCCGAAGAACTGGGCGAAGCGCATATCCAAGCCCGGAGTGGCGAAGCGTGGAAGCGCGGGGCACGCGACTGAGCTCCGCTCACGAAGGCGAACACCTCGGGCCTCAGACCGGCCATTCGCGAGGTTCGATGTCGACTTCCACAACAACGAGGTCTTCATTCGCCGAAGAGCCGCCGACAAAAATCGACTGTCCCGCCTCTACGCGCCAGCGGCCGGCGGTTGCATCGTAAAAGGCAAGATCGCGCAGCGGCACCTCGATGGCCACGCGCCGGGCCTCGCCCGGTTTGAGCCGAACCCGAGTAAATCCGCAGAGTCTTTTCGCGGGGTGTTCCGTGCAGGCCGGGTTGGGACCCGCGTAGATCTGCAAAACCGTCGTGCCTTCGCGCATGCCCTGATTGCTCACGTCCGCCCAAACCCGCAGAGCCTGGCCCGCCCGATCGGCTTCGACCTCGATTTCGACCTCGGCTCCGACCTCGACTTTGGGGTTCGCGTAGCCGAATTCCGTGTAGGCGAGACCAAAGCCAAAGGGAAAGGCCGGGGCCGTGCCGTCGCGCTCCAACTTCGTGTAGCCATGCCAAAGGTCGTACGTGATCGAGAACGCGTCGCGGTCGAAAAAGGGCAGGTCCTCGGCGCGTCTGGGCATGCTGAAGGGAAGTCGGCCCGAGGGATTGACGCGGCCAAAGACGATGTCCGCCAAGGCGTGTCCCCCTTCCATGCCCGGATACCAAAGCAGCAAAATAGCGCCCGCCCTTTCTCGCCAGGCCTCCACCACCACCGCCGAGCCCGCCATCACGGCGACGACGGTCTTCGGGTTTGCCTCGGAAACCGCGAGGATCAGTGCTTCTTGCCCCTTGCCGAGGGTCAGGTCCAGACGGTCTCCACCAATGCTCGCGATGGGCACGGCGGATTCGCCGGTGGAAACCTCGGGGATGTACTCGCCCTCGTCTTCGTGGGTGTAGCCCGCGAGCACGATGACCGCGTCGGCCGCGGCGGCCAGTTGACGGGTTTTTTCGAGGTCTTCGCCGGTATCAAAGACGACCTCGCAATGCTCGGGCGCTCCCGCGCGAAGACCCGCCAAGGGGGGCGCCGCATGGGGGGGATAGACGCGACTCGAACCGTGGTCGCCAAGATTCTCGAGATCAGCCAAGTGTCCCACCACCAGCAGACGCCTCAGGGAACCGCTCTCGAAGGGCAGGACGCCCCGGTTCTGAAGGAGCACGACACTCTTCTCGGCGGCCTCCCGGGCCAGGGCAACATGGGCCGTGCAAGCGATGACCTCGGGGGGGTACGACTCGGGATCGGGTGCCGTCAGAACTCGAAGCAGGCTCCGGAGCACGCGGCGAACGGCGTCGTCGAGCCGCTCCGAGGACACGGCGCCGGTTCGGACACCCTCGGCAAGGGGCTCCCCAAAGCGGAACGTATCGGGCGCCTCGACGTCGAGGCCCGCGGCCAGCGCATCGACCCCCCGGCAGCCGAGAATGAAATCCGAATAGACGAATCCGTCGAACGCCCACTCGTCTTTTAAAATCCGAGTCAAGAGGTCGTGGTTGTGGCCGCAGTATGCTCCGTTGAGCCGGTTGTAGGCACTCATCACCGCGCCCGCACCGGCATCGATGCAGCGCTTGAAATGCGGGAGATAAACCTCTCGGAGCGTGCGCTCGTCCATGCGGACGTCGATGTGAAAGCGCGCATTCTCCATGCTGTTGGCGGCGAAGTGCTTGGGGGTCGCCACCACGTTGTGCCGCTGAACGCCGCGTGTCAGCGCCGCCCCCATTTCGCCCAGCAGAAAGGGATCCTCCCCATAGGTTTCCTGGGCTCGGCCCCATGCGGGGTGACGCAGGAGGTTGATGCACACACCGCCAAAGAGATTGCCACCGTGGGCGCGCAACTCCCGTCCAATGGCCTCGCCGATGCGACCCTCGAGTTCCACATCGAAACTCGCGCCCCGGGCCATGGGAACGGGAAAGCAGGTGGAACGGCCCTTGGCGATGCCGCGCGGTCCGTCGTTAAAGAGCAGGTGCGGAATCCCGAGTCGCGCGTTACCCGCGCCGATGGGATAGAGGATTTCGCAATAGCGCCCCTCACCGTCGCCCCGATGCGCGAGGAAGCCATGGCCCGAGAGCATGTAGACCTTCTCGTCAAGGCTGAGCTCTTCGATCCACGCGTCGATCTGGGCCGCTTGTTCGGCCGCTGTGGCGCCTTTTTGAATCACCATGCCTGTACTCGCCAATTCCCGTTTGCGATCCGGCCCGGGGAGCCCGA
Source organism: Myxococcales bacterium (assembly GCA_012959865.1). Lineage (GTDB taxonomy): Bacteria > Myxococcota_A > UBA9160 > UBA9160 > UBA4427 > JAZXM01. Next base: position 4,969 of record DUCH01000171.1, read on the forward strand.
CCCGGGACTCGCCGTCCTCAGTCCTCTCGCAACTCCGCGAGGGTAGGGCAGGCCCCATTCCCCGTCTCTCACCGATCCCGGCTCCCCCCGCTCCCTGCCCCCGGAACATTCCGGCCAGAGCGCGTGCGCCCTGCACGCCAGCCGCATATTTTTTACCT
>DUCH01000172.1 GCA_012959865.1 Myxococcales bacterium
GACCGGACCCTACTGGGGCGAGGCAGTTTGGAATCGAGGACAAGAATGGCCGACGACGCAACGCAAAAAATTCGGATTCGTATGAAGGCATACGACTACAAGCTTCTCGACCAGAGTGCGGGAGAGATCGTGGATACGGCTCTGCGAACCGGGGCAAATGTTGCGGGTCCGATCCCTCTGCCTACGAACATCAACAAGTACACGGTTTTGCGCGGTCCTCACATCGACAAGAAGTCGCGCGAACAGTTTGAAATGCGAACGCACAAGAGGCTGATTGATATTATCGACCCTACTGCTCAGACAGTGGACGCTTTGATGAAGCTTGAACTGGCTGCGGGCGTGGACGTGGAGATCAAGCTGTAATCATGGCGACCGCAGACATTATTACGATCGAGAACAAGAAGTCCGGATCCATGGAGTTGGATCCGACAGTCTTCGATGGCAAGGTGCGACCGCACCTCTACCACGCGGAAGTCCGTCGACAGTTGGCTTTGCGCCATGCCGGGACGCATTCGACCAAGAATCGCGCTGCTGTTTCGGGCGGCGGAGCCAAACCCCACAAGCAGAAGGGCACGGGCCGAGCCCGCCAGGGGACGCGTAGGGCGGTTCAGTGGGCCGGAGGAGGCGTGGCCTTTGGTCCGGTACCTCGCGAGTATGGGCACAAGCTGCCCAAGAAGATGCGCCGGGCTGCATTGGTGAGTGCTCTCTCCCAGTGGCAGCAAGAGGGCTCCATCATCATCGTGGATGAGTTGGAGTTGGACGAATACAAGACTCGGCGCGTTGTGGAAACGATTGATAAGCTTGGGCTGTCTGGTGCGCCGTTGCTGCTGGTGATTGAAGATGCAAAACCGATGCTTGAGGCTTCTGTCCGAAATATTCCCCGTGTGGGACTTGTTCGAGTCGAAGGGCTGAACGTCTACGACGTTCTAAGGCATCCAAAAGTGCTGATCACCCGAGCGGCAGTTGAGGCTCTACACGAGCGATTGGGCACTCCTGTTGCAGGGGGGGTAACGGCATGAACGTTCATCAGGTTATTCGCAGGCCACTGCAGACCGAAAAAAGCATGATCGGGCGTGACGAGCAGAATCTGGCGACCTTTGAGGTTGACCTTCGAGCCAATAAGCTTGAAATCAAGCAAGCGATCGAAGAGTTGTTTGATGTCCAAGTAGCGAATGTAAGGACCATGCGGCAGCAGGGTAAGAAACGCAGAGTGGGCCGCGTCGTCGGGCGGAAGCCCGCGTGGAAGAAGGCAATAGTCGAGTTGGCAGAGGGCCACTCGATCGAGTTCTTCGAAGGAGTCTGAGCGGATGCCCGTGAAAGTCTATAAGCCGACCAGTCCGGGGCGGCGGAATATGAGCGTCTCTGGCTTCGAAGAAATCACGCGAGGCAAGCCCGAGCGCTCGCTTCTCGGTGGTCGGGCAAACAAGTCCGGAGGCCGTAATGTTCACGGTCGAATAACCGCCTATCAACGTGGTGGAGGTCACAAACGCCGTCATCGCAAGATCGATTTCCGTCGAGAGAAAACGGGCATTCCGGCCAAAGTTGCTTCGGTCGAATACGACCCAAACCGTTCGGCCAATATCGCGCTGCTCCATTATGTCGACGGGGAGAAGCGCTATATCCTGGCACCCAACGGACTCAAGATAGGCGATGAGGTTGTGTCTGGTGCGGAAGCCGAGATGAAACCCGGCAATGCAATGCCCATCGCGAATGTTCCGCTCGGCACTCAGGTTCATGCCATCGAGTTGAAGCCAGGCAAAGGGGCTCAAATGGCCCGGTCCGCCGGGACCAGCGCACAGTTGATGGCCCGCGAAGGCAAGCTTGCGACGTTGCGTCTCCCGAGTGGAGAAACGCGAATGGTCCGTGTTGAATGCATGGTCACGATAGGCCAAGTAGGGAATTGGGAGCACGAAAATCAGCGTGTTGGAAAAGCAGGTCGATCCAGATGGAAGGGCTTGCGTCCAAACGTTCGAGGAGTCGCTATGAATCCTGTTGATCATCCCATGGGAGGCGGCGAGGGTCGCTCATCCGGTGGGCGCCACCCATGCACACCCTGGGGTAAACCGACGAAGGGGCGGAAGACACGCAAGAGTTCGGCGTCCGACAAATACATCGTCAAGCGGCGAGGAAAGAAATAGATGGCGCGCTCACTAAAAAAGGGTCCCTTTGTCGATCCGAGTCTCCAAAAGAAGGTCGACCGTGTGGTCGGAGCCGGTTCCAAGCAGGTTATTCGGACGTGGTCGCGACGTTCAATGATCACTCCCGATTTCGTGGGCATGACTTTTCATGTGCACAACGGGAAGCTGTTCATGCCGGTCTTCGTGACCGAGAACATGGTTGGGCACCGCCTTGGCGAATTTGCGCCGACTCGGAAATTTACCGGGCACGCTACGGATAGGAAGGTGAAGCGCTGATATGGAAGTTCGGGCTTCGCTAAACGGTTTTCGGGTGAGTGCTTCCAAAGCTCGTCTGGTGGCTGATCAAGTCAGGGGCAAAGGTGTAGAGGAAGCACTCAACCTGCTCTCCTTATCGCCCAAGAAGTCTGCTGGCGCGATCGAAAAGCTCCTGCGTTCAGCAGTGGCGAATGCCGAGCACCGAAATGATGAGAAGAAAGCGGGCATTGATATCGACAGCCTGGTCGTCAGCAAAATTACCGTGGACGAAGGACCGAGCATGTGGCGTATACGCCCGCGAGCACAGGGCCGAGCCAATTGGATACAAAAACGTGCCAGCCACATTACTGTGGTTCTCGCGGATAACTAGCGGAAAGATCGAGGAGACAACGTGGGTCAAAAGGTCCATCCCTACGGCTTTCGAGTCGGCACGCTCTATGGTTGGCAGTCGAATTGGTATGCCGGACGGCACTATGCCGAGCAGCTCCACGAAGATATCGCCGTTCGGAGCTTCATAAAAAAGAAGTTGTATCACGCAGGGATCTCCAAGGTGATTATCGAACGCACCGGCGACAAACTGGTGGCGAACATTCACACTGCACGACCTGGCATTTTGATCGGAAAGCGCGGAGCTGAAATCGATGTCCTGCGGGATGATCTGAAGAAGTTCTCGTCCCGGGATATTTTCATAAACGTCAAAGAGATCCGAAAAGCCGAACTGGATGCCCAGTTGGTTGCCGAAAATATTGCTACGCAACTGGAGCGGCGAGTGGCCTTCAGGCGTGCGATGAAGAAGGCGATGATCGCGACCATGAAGTTCGGCGCTGAAGGAATACGGATCCAGTGCTCGGGCCGACTTGGAGGCGCAGACATGGGCCGCCGCGAGTGGTACCGCGATGGCCGAGTGCCGCTTCATACCCTCCGGGCCGAGGTTGAGTACGGAAGGGCCGAAGCGCGGACAACCTATGGAAGCGTCGGTGTTAAGTGTTGGATCTTCAAGGGCGAAGTGGGCGACAAGGAACTCCGTAAAGGGCCGCTGAGCCACGATGCACCCGGAGAAGTTTCCGGGCCGGGTCCGAGCAGGTAGGGAGAGAGCGCAAGATGTTGCAGCCTCGAAAAGTAAAACACAGGAAGGTCCAGAAGGGTCGGCTCCGGGGTAAGGCCTGGCGCGGGAACAAAGTTTCTTTTGGGGACTACGGTCTCCAGGCTATGGGCACGGGATTTATCACCGCGCGGCAAATCGAAGCCGCCCGTATTGCGATGACGCGGCATATCAAGCGCGGAGGAAAAGTCTGGATTCGTCTCTTCCCGGACAAGCCGGTGAGCAAGAAGCCGGCGGAGACACGGATGGGTAAAGGCAAGGGGAATCCGGAAGCCTGGGTCGCGCCTGTGAAGCGAGGCAGAGTTCTCTATGAATTGGAAGGGGTCGAGCTATCTGTCGCTCGAGAGGCCCTTCGTCTGGCAGCACATAAGCTGCCGATTCCCACCCGCTTTGTTGTGCGGGAGGAGTAAAAAATGGAAGCCGCAGAAATCAGGAAGCTGGCGTTGGGAGAGCTGGAGCAGAAAGTGCGCGAGGTTCGCGATGAATTATTCAATGCGAGGGTCAAGCACGCGACGGGGCAGCTGGAAGATACGTCGAAGCTATCGAAGCTTCGCAAACAGATTGCTCGAGTCGAAACCGCGCTGCTAGAGAAACAAGAGGCGAAAAAGTGAGCGAGCGAGGAAATAAGAGAAGCATGGTGGGAACCGTGGTCAGCGACAAGATGGATAAAACCGTTGTGGTGCGCGTAGAGCGGCTTGTCCAAGATCGGCGATATAAAAAATATATTCGTCGGTACTCCCGTTTTGTCGCACATGATGAGAACAATGACTGCAAAGCGGGCGACCAGGTCAGGATTATTGAGCATCGCCCACTGTCCAAGCGAAAACGCTGGATGGTGCAGGAAACAGTTACCCGGGCTACCGGGGTCTAGGAAGAGCGCAAATGATTCAAGCAGAATCTACACTCTCTGTCGCGGACAATTCTGGAGCGCGGAAGGTCAAGTGCATACGTGTGCTTGGCGGATCTCGTCGGCGCTTTGGGTCTGTGGGGGACATCATCATAGTTGCGGTGAAGGAGGCGATTCCGAACGGGCGTGTCAGGAAGGGCGAGGTTCGCCGAGCAGTGATTGTGCGGACCAAGAAGGGAATTGGGCGCTCAGATGGTTCGCATATTCTCTTCGACGAGAACGCAGCCGTTCTTCTCAGCAACGATAAAGAAGTGGTGGGAACACGAATTTTCGGCCCCGTCGCTCGAGAACTCCGCGGGCGAGGGTTTATGCGTATTGTTTCCTTGGCACCGGAGGTGCTCTAAATGGTTCCCCGGCTTCAGCAACGATATCGCGATGAGATCATCTCCAAGCTCAGGGACGAGTTCGGGTATCTCAATTCCCATCAGGTGCCTTCGGTGATGAAGGTCGTCGTCAATGTAGGAATCGGAGAAGCGACACAAAACTCCAAACTGCTCGACAGGGCGATGGAGGAATTGACCGTGATTACCGGTCAAAAGCCGGCCCTGCGTAGAGCGAAGAAGAGCGTTTCAAACTTTCGGCTCCGAGAGGGTCAAGGGATCGGAGCCAAGGTCACACTGCGAGGCACGCGGATGTGGGAATTTCTGGACCGCCTGCTTACAGTCGCCCTTCCTCGGGTTCGAGATTTTGGCGGTGTCTCAGAGCGAGCTTTTGACGG
>DUCH01000173.1 GCA_012959865.1 Myxococcales bacterium
GAACGCTTCGACCTGAACCGACGCCTCGAGATTCCCGCGGCTTGGGCGCCCCAATGGCGCCCCGGGAGGGATTTGAACCCCCGACCCGCTGCTTAGAAGATAGCGATGACCCCTCGGAATAACGCGTACTTACGCTCAGCGCACTCCAGGGGACTGCATGGAGCGGCACCGGTGGCGGCAAACGGCAGTAGACGGCAACACTTTCTGAGCGGGTCTTTCCCCCGGCCCCAGCCCCACAAGCCCGCTAGGGTGCCGGCTCAATCGGTCAGTACGGTCCGCCGTATTGAGTTTGAAGCTGGTCGGTGCGCCGTCTCAATTCGGTCAGAGTTCCGAAGTGTGCAGGATCCGCGGCCAGATTCCGAGTTTCCATCGGATCCATGAGCAGGTCGTACAGTTCCTCGTACACTGGCTCCTGCTCGAAATACCTGGCGTACTTGTAGCGTTCACCACGCACTCCCTCATGCTTCGGAATCTCCGGCACGTCGAAAAGGTGTTCGACGAAGAAGTCGCTTCGCCAGTCGGGCGGTATCGCGCCCCCGAGTATGGGCACCAGGCTCCTGCCTTGCATCGTCCGGGAAACCCCGACGCCAGCCAGATCAAGCAGGGTCGGAGCGATGTCGATGTTCAAAACGGGTTGCGTGGGAAGCGCTCCCCGGGATTCCCGCGTGGCACGCGGGTCGAAAACGATGAGCGGCACCCGGATCGATAGTTCGTAGGGAAGCCACTTGCCGGCGTACCCGCGCTCCCCCAGGAAATATCCGTTGTCACCCATCAAGATGACAACCGTATTTGCCGCAAGTTCGAGGGCATCAAGCTCCCCGAGAACACGACCGATCGCTGCATCGACGCCGCTGATCATCCTCCAGTAGCCGCGTGTCATTCGCTGAGCCTTGGCCGGCGTATCGAAACGCCAGTTCCAGCGAACCCTGTTGAGCGAAGCGTCCTTCAGGAAAGTTGGGAGAGCCTCGAAGAAAGCAGGCTCCGCTAGGGGAGGGGCCGGGACGACGACCTGCGCATACTTTTGATCCATCGCTTGCGGCCACACGTACTGCCTGTCGTCGTTGTCGTCCGCATGGGGGGCGTTGAAGCTCAGAGTCAGGGCGAACGGACGAGTCTTCTCAGCCGCCCGCAGAAAATCGATCGCCTGGTCCGCGGCGATATCCGTGAGGTGGCGGCTCGATCCGTCCGGTTGCTGCCGGATATACGGCGGCGCCATCACACTCAGGCTGTCGAACATGGCGTCGGTCGCCCCCGGCTCGGTTGCAACGCCGAGCTTCCCGATAAACCCTGTGCGGTAGCCGGCCTGCCGCAGCAGGACGGGATAGCTCTGGTCGACGAATTGAGCGGCGAGTGGCGGTGTGCCGAAGGTGAAACGATGCGTTCGCTCCACCATCCCGGTCAGCAGGCTGGCCCGACTCGCGGCGCAAATGGGCGTGGTGACGAAGGCGTTCTCGAATCGCACTCCCTCCGTAGCCAGTCGATCCATCGTGGGCGTCTCGAGAAACGGGTGCACGACGCCCAGCATGTCGAACCGTTGATCGTCGGTGGTGATGAATAACAGGTTCGGCCTCTGCCCCACCTGCGATTCCTGCGAACCGCAGCTGACCAGGGCCAGAACGAGTCCGATACATGCTCTCTTTCTCACGACGCCCATCACGGCTCCAGATAACCAAGAAGAAAATCGCCCCCAACGAAGGTCACTGTGGAGTGCGGCGATGCTAGCGCCTCGCCCCATCAGCCTGATGCCTCGGTGCCCCAGAGTATCCCCCCGCACGACCCACCCACTTCACGGAAAAGACTCCCTCGCCCCAGGCCCATTGGATCTCAAGAGGATAGGAAATTCAAACTGTATTCTGGCACAACGTCCGGGTATCGGAAGCATATCTAGCCCCTCTGGGGGTCGCGTGAAGGGATCGAAAATTCAATCGCCCGGTTAGCGTTTAAGAAGAGTAGACAGGGAACCGGCGGCCCTCCTTCGGGAGACCCTAGGGCCGGGGCGCTTCCTCGCCCCTCGAGCCAATCCGAGAGATTCCCTATTCTCTCGCCTAGCGAACCCCGGGCTTATTCTTCCTATCATGCTTTTGGCTCCCTCCTTCCGCGCGCTCTGGGGTCGCGCCGACGCGATTCGAACGCCAATCGTGTTGCGGACGCCAATCCAGTAGCCGGCGCGCCCCTTCAATGTCGATCAGTGTACGAAAAGGATCCTCGTCGTACTCGGGGATAGGACATTCAAGCTGTCTTCTGGCACAACGTCCGGGTATGGGCGTTATGTCACGTTCCTATCGAGGGCCCCGTGACCTGCCCCGGAAAACCGAATCCGCTCTCATTGGTCTCAGCGAATCCGCTCTAGTGCTCGTTCGATTCGCGGTGGCTGACCCTGAGGTTGCGTGGCTGCTTACTGGATCGGCCGACTCCGACCGAGTCGAACGCGCTCACGACGCTTCAGCGTCGTCCACGTGGCGCGCTTGCTCGAACACAAACCCTTTGTAGCCCTGGTCTGCCATGTCATAGATACGCTGATAGTAGATGCTGCCACCCAGGTACACGGAGAAGTAGCGCGGCTTGCCGGGGATGTTCGCGCCGGTCCACCAGGAGTCGGTCCGGGGGAAGAGCGTGATGTTGGCGAGTGCGCTGACTTCGTTGGCCCAGGCCTCTTCGCTGTCGGCTGTGGGTTCGATGGCGCCGAGTTTTTGCTCCTTCAGATGGCGCATGCAGTGGCCGATCCAGTCCATCTGCCGCTCGGCGCCGAGCGGCATGTTGTAGAACACGCCGGGCGACCCGGGACCGTGGATCATGAACAGGTTGGGAAATCCCCCGATCGTGAGACCGAGATAGTTGTGGAAGCGGTCCTGCCAGCGCTCCTTCAGGGTGACTCCGTCGCGTCCCTTGGGGTTGAGGCGCAGCATCGAGCCGCTGATGGCGTCGAATCCGGTCGCCAGCACGAGCATGTCAATGGGGTGCTCGCCGCTTCGGGTCACGACGCTGTTGGCCGTGAAGCGCTCGATGGGGTCTTCGCGCAGGTCGACCAGCGTCACGTTGTCGCGGTTGAAGCTCTCGAAGTAGCCATTGTCGAGGATCGGTCGCTTGGTGATCACGAAGTGGTCGGGCATCAATTTGTCCGCGGTCTTGGGGTCTTGCACGATCTCGCGGATCTTGTCGCGCACGAAGTCGGCCAGCGAGGCATTGGCCTCCTCGCTGATCGCGATGTCGTTGTAGCCCTCCAAGAAGAATTGGAAGCTACCGCGCTGCCACAGCTTTTCGTAGAGGGCGCGGCGCTCTTCTGGGGTGTCGTCCATGGCCATGCGCTCGTGGGTATCGAAGGGGAAGCCCGCGGTGTGCGCGTACATCTTGGCGCGGAAGTCTTCCCAGTTCTCCCTCGCGTCCGCCAGGTCTTCGGGCGTGACGGGCCGATTCCCGCACGGGAAGGCGAACTGGGGTGTGCGCTGAAGGACTGTCACGTGGTCGGCTTTGCGGGCGATCTCGGGGATCGACTGGACGCCTGAAGACCCCGTCCCGATCACGGCGACGCGCTTGCCCTTGAAGGAAACCGGCTCGTGGGGCCAACTGCCCGTGTGGTAGCACTCGCCCGCGAAGTCGTGGATCCCCGGGATATCGGGCCTGTTCGTGGTCGAAAGGGCCCCCACTGCGCAGATCAGGAAAGGCGCCGAGGCCCGTACGCCGGTGTTGGTCTCCACCGTCCAGCACTGTGCGGCTTCGTCGTAGCGAGCGTCCTGCACCCAGGTCTCGAATTGGATGTCGCGGCGGAGGTCGAAGCGATCGGCGACGTGCTCGAGGTATTCGAGCACGGCGGACTGCTCGGACTGGGTCTCTTTCCAATTCCACTCCTGCATGAGCTCTTCCGAGAAGGTGTAACAGTAGAAGGGGCTGCCCGGGCCATCGACCCGCGCACCCGGGTAGCGGTTGTACCACCAGGTTCCCCCGACGTCGGTGGCGCCGTCATACACCCGGACCGAAAGCCCCATCTCGCGTAGGTGGTGGAGGGCATACATGCCGCTGACACCCGCTCCGATGACCACCACGTCATATTGTTCCGTCGATCCGCTCTCTCGCGGTTGCTGATTCATGCTCGTCTTTCCTCCAAAATCAGGGCTCCCCTGACTCGCCAGGGGTTGTGTGCGAGATGATGCCGAACCGACGCAGGCGATACGCCTCCTCGGGAGCCCGAGGCATCAGGACTAGACTAGCGATCGACCATTCGTTGCCTGGTCGGCTTGGTGTGTTGGGTGTTGGCCTGTGGGCAGTAGGATGGTCTGGGGGTACATGAGGGGGTGCGTGAGGGGGTGCGTGAGGGGGTACATGGTTGTTTGGCGTAACTGAAGTCGTAGCGGAATCAGCGCCTGAGGACACAAATGCGATTCCCACGAGGATAGGACATTCAAGCTGGGTTCTGTCACAACGGGCGGGTATCGGCGTTATGTCACGTTCCTATCGGGGGTCCCGTGGCGGGCGGCGCCCCGGCGCACCAGGGGCCGGAAGTGTGGCCCCCACTATCACCGGAACAAGACGAACTCGGGGGGATAGAGGCCAATTCGGCCGGCACAGGGGCTCCCGCCCAGGGCATCCGTCGCACAGGGGGAGGGACGCGCAACTACACGCTTCAGCCAGTGTCGCGTCGCCCGCGTGTGATGAGGTGAAGCTCGGTCGTTCGGAGTTCTCGCTCGTCGAGTTGTTGGAAGCGTTTCGCCAGTCGGCTTCTATCCGTAGGCAGCTCGTCCTGGATACGTCGATCAGCCGCGACGATGACCATGTCCATTCCCTCGTAGCAGTCGATGAACTGCTGTGCACGCCACCGGTTGAGGCCACCGGGAATGAACCGCGCTGTCATCCAATACGCGAAATCCGAGTATTCGAGCATCTCGAGGTAGTTCGTTTCACGCGATCCGTGATCCATCAGGTCGATCTGGTTCGACTGCCAGCCCAGCGCGGCGGTGTGATCCGCAAGCATGGACAGAGTCGGTTCGGGCTCCCAGATGTGCTCGAAGCAGGAATGACTCAGGATGAGATCGTAGGGCGCTTCGGCGCGTGCTGCGAAGCT
>DUCH01000174.1 GCA_012959865.1 Myxococcales bacterium
CCGGGATTACACCGGCGCGGAAACCTGCGTCCACGAAGACCCGGCCGACCCCTGGGACGCCGCGCGATTCGAGGCTGAACTCGCTCCGTTCTACGAAGAATTCGAGGCGATCCTGTTTCAACCCAGCGCACGCCAAGCCCACCTGGCCCAGGTCACCCAAACTGGCCCCGATCGGTACCAAGCCCACCAAGTCCTCTGCGATGACCAGGGCGAAAACATGTACTGCATCGAAGCCGTTGTCCACGCGGACCCACTGCTGCCCGACTCACCGCTGTTGCGCCTACGCCGAATCGGCACCTAGCGCCTCTACCCACCGCCAAGCCACCCTCGCCCCACCGCCGATCGGCTGACCACGATCCGCTGACGATGATCCACCGCCGACCGCATCCGCATCGCATCCGAAGACTTGGCGCGCCGGGACGCCGCCTGCCGCGAGCGCGAAGCCTAGCGACCCCCCGGCGCCACGCTCGAACGCGAGCGACCCGCTCGCCCCATGCGCCTCTACTCTTCGGCCTCCAGCCGGAAGGCGTACACCCGTCCGATTTTGCCGGCGAGGGTGTAGTTCGCCAGGATGAACGCCTGGGCTTCGGGCAGGTATTCGCCGGTGTGGCGGGTTGCCCGGGCCACCGTGGACAAGCCCTTGCCCACCAAGGCCACCCCCGCCCGCTTTTCCCGCAACGCATCCATCAACTCCTCGGTCCAGGCCGGCGAGGCCGCCGCCAGGATGGGAATCTGGAAGCGTGTGATGTGCGGGCGCTTCGCGAAATAGTTGAAGATGCCCAGATCCGGGTACGCGAACAGCGGCTCCCCGGGCGGCAGCGCCTCGACGACATAGGCCGTGATGCCCTCAATTTCCTCGGCCTGCCAACCCGGCACCCGCGCCCTGCCCGCCCCTTCGACGGCGATAACCCGAAAGTCATCGTTCAGAACATCCGCCCCCACATGGCGGGGAACCCAGTGCGCCTTGTTGAGCTGATAGCGCCCCCAGGCCAGGGGCCCGCCCGCATACGCGCGGATATCCGCCAGCCCGAAGGCCAAAATGCCCAACACCACCCCGGCCAAAGCCAACCCGCCGCGCAAGCGATCCTGCGGGCTTTCGCGCGCGGCCTCGAAGTATGTCCACGCTTCGCCCAGCCAATAGACCGCCAAGATCACCGCAATTGGCAAGCTGGTTTCAAATTGGGGTCCGCGGATCGCGCGGAACGCCGATGCATAGAGGAGCCCCCCCGAGCTGACCAGCACGACCAGGCCGAGGGTTCGCCCGTCCCGCCACTGGCCGGCGGCGGCTTCACGAATCACCATCCCGATGGAGAGCAGGAAAATTCCGGCCGGAAAGAGGATGGTCGAGCTGAGATCCTCGACGCCAAAGGGCTGAAGCCAGGCCCGGCCCGGGTTGGCGAGAGGAAGCTGGCGCCAAAAATCGCCCACGGTATCCGTTGCAAAAAGAAAAATTGCAAAGGGCAGCAACGTCGCGGCGATCCCCGCGGCGTACAACCCAGACGTCCGGGTGAGTTCGGAAAAATTTCGCCGGGCCGCCCACTCGAAGACCAGGTAGGCAAGGGCTCCGGCACCGGCCGCCGCCGCAGCGTCGTAGGTATGCAGAAAAGCCAATGCTGTGCTGACCCCCGAAGCGATCATCCAGCCCGCCCGGCGCGTGCGCGAAAACCGAAGCAACGCGAGCACCGCCAGGTAGACGAATGCGAAGCGCCAGCCTCCCCAACGCGTGGACCAGAAGGGATGATGGGACAAAACCACCAACGCGATGCCCGCCACACCCGCCAGGAACCGGCGTCCGATCACTTCCCGCGCCAGCGCATAGGCGGCGAGGAGCCCGGCGATCTCACCCACGAGGAAATACCCGCGCAAGGTCGCGATGGAATAGCCGAGTGCCTCGAAGGCCCCGAGCGGGATGTAATAATGCAGCGGCCCGTACTGCACGAAGATATCCCGGAAGAGCAGACTGCCCCGGGCGAGTTCGGCGATCGCCGCCAGGTGCTGGCCGCTCTCGTTGTAGTTGATATAGCCGTGGGCAAAGTTGGGCTCGTAGGCCAGCGCGACCATCACGAGGGAAACCGCGAGCCAACCCAGCGCCGGGGGGTCTGCCCCTTTCGATGAATCCGCCGCCATCTCGATCATTGCTCCGCGAGGTCCCGAAGATGCCGCGTGGCGCGCTCGACATAACGCGCCATTCCTCGGCGATCGCCCATCGCCTTCACCCGGGCCCAGGCCGCGAGCGCCTCGCCGCGCGGGTGCGAACCCTTCTCCAGGGAAAGCGCAAGGTTGTTGTGCGCCGAAATATAGTCGCCATTGATCGACAGCGAATTTCGGTATTGGGTTACGGCTTCGTCGTGACGCCCCAGGGACTGGTACTTGTTTCCGAGGTTGTAGTACGCCATCGACAGGTTCGGCGGAAAAATGGGAATCCGAATCGCGAGCCCCAACACCGCCAGCGCGACACCGGCCAGGGCCAGACGGCCAACGCGCCGGGGCCAGGCGTCGAAGATCCACACCAACGCCGACGCGGCAAAAATCATCAAAATGGGCACCACCGGGGCGCGGTAGCGAGACAATACGAAAAAAAGCATCGCGTTTCCGAGATAAACCCCGATCATCGCATAGAGGGGCAGCAGTTCGCGCCAGCGCCGAGCGGTCACCATCAGGCCCAGGATCGCCAGCGGGCCCACCACGCCAAAGTTCAGCAGCGGCATTCCGAGCACCCACGAGAATTGCCGGGTGAGTTCAAAGGAGCGGTTGTTCCAAACCTCGTTGGCATTAAAGAAGAGCAAAAATTTCCTGACCATCAAACGCAACGCGTCGGCCGGGTGGGACCGGATATAGTCAACAGCCTGGCCGAGCCAATAGTTCGAGGTTTCGGATGCCGTCAAGGGGCGACCGAGTTGCTTCTCCGCATAGGTCCGGTACATCGCGTTCTGTTCATCGGGATGGTCGGCGGTGGAGCGGTCGAAGAGACTCGGAACCGTGTGGGTCCCGGTTGCATCGGGGTTGTTGCCGTTGAAAAAATTCATTCCGCCCGAAGCCGAAATCAACACCGGGTCGCCCGCCACCCACGCGTTCCGAAGCGTCGAGGGCGCGATTGCAAGAACCAACCCGGCACCGAGCCAAAGCGCCAAGAAGCCGCGCCGCGCCCGACCGCAACGACCGCGCAGCACCCAGAACAACCACGCCAGAACGAAGGGGCCATAGAGCAGCAGCGTGGGGCGCGCGAGGGCGGCCATGCCGATCGCCAACCCGGCGACCAGCCATGCCCCGGGTGTCGCGCGTTCGGCGGCGCCCAGGGTGCTCCACAATACGATCATCGTCAGCGGGAGCAGCAGGTTGACGATGAGCAGGCTGCCCCCGTAGAAGACGAACATTGCGTACACGGCCACCATTGCGGCCGCGAGCAGCGCGACCCGCCGATCGAATAAACGGCGAGCCACCCACCAAACAAGCACCGGAGCCAAAGCCCCCGCCAGCGCGTTGAGCACGCGCGGGATGAACAGGTCCGGTCCGGTGACCCCGTAGAGCGCCCCCAGCAAGTAGGGATAGAGCGGCCCTTGCAGGAACACGCCCTCGCCCAGCCAATCCCCCCCGGCGATGCGCATCGCCCACTGGTGATAGAAGAGCGGATCCACCGAGGGGTACCAGAAGAAGGGATCGTTCTCGCGAATCGCCAACAAGTTGAGGAAGCGAAGGGCGAACGCGGCCAGAGCGATTGCGACGATCCAACTCCGCTCAACCGAATCGGGCGGGGGCGGGGAATGGGATGAGAAATGGGACGGGGACAGAGACGAGGATGGGGACACGGAAGGGGAAGAGTTCATCGGTTCGCTCAAAGAACTCGCCTCGGCGGCTGGCTTCATTGCATCGGATTTTACCCCAATCTCGGCCCGTCGCAGGCAGGCGCCCCCCAGTCCGGGGCCGAATCCTCCCCGAAACCCACCCAAGCGCCCGGGCGAAGTCGGCGGCGAACGCCCCCTGGGCTCGGGGCATCGAGAGCAAGCACGCCCGGCCGAGCGTGGGGGGCCCTAGTGGAGAATCCCGCGCGACGGCCTTGCGTCTGCGGCCAACGGCACGCTCAGGAAATTCGTAACCCCCGACACGCCCTCCGTTTCGCCCGCGGCGCCCGCCGCGGTTTGGATATCCTCTGTGGTGTGCACGACGCCCACGAGGATCACGTGGGTCCCGAGCACCACCACCGCGATATTGGTTTTTTCGGCCCCGCTCGCGACCAGAATGGCGGCCAGCACTTGGGCCTTGAGGGCGATCTCGTCCGTCGTGCTCGGGGCGTCCGCGCCGGTGGGCTTCTCGGGCAGATACACCGCGATCGAGAGCAATCCGGTCACCGTTCGGGCCGCAGCCTCCAGGGACTTTCGCTGGGCCGCATCCTTCACCCAGCCCACCAAATAGCCATGCCCGCCGCCTACATAAGCCTTCACCGAAAGCGCGGTGCCGGGTTCGGCCACGAGCAGCGCCGCGCGAAGGTTCGCCTTGAGTCGCTTGTCCTGCACGAAAACCAACGGCCGCAAGGGACTCTTCACCGCCTGGACGAGCAAACGGTAGGGGGTAAAGGCTTGGGCGGGGGCCGGGACAAGACCCGAGGCCCCAAACCCTACAACCGAAGCCAAAAACAACGAGAGAAGGACGGACCCACGAGAGAAAATGTGCATCGGCTGGAGACTCCTCGGCGATTGACCAGAGATGGAGGCGTTTGGCCAGAGATGGAATTGGCCAGAGATGGAGTTGGCTCGAGATGGAGGCGGTTGGCTCGAGATGGAATTGGCTCGACCCGGGACTGGCGCGGCACTCAACTCTCCGAGCGGCCCGGCAAACTAAGGGCCACTATAGGCGAACTCCCGCGACCCCGTCCCCGGATTCGATACTCCGGACCCGATCTGCCGAAAAGTCAGGTTGACCCGGGGGCCCACGGGCTTGCGGGTCTTCGCCAGTGCGTGCTCCCACAACGCCTGGGTCCGGCCGGACATCACCAGACA
>DUCH01000175.1 GCA_012959865.1 Myxococcales bacterium
TCCAGTATTCCTCGTTCTCATAGAGTTCAGCCACCGCCTCAGCGAACTCATGAGCACTTTCAGCAACTGAAATTTCGTTTTTCCAGTCCAGTTCCATTCCTTCGACCGCAGACGGCGTCGCCACACAGGGCAGCCCATAGGCCATGCTCTGGTTGATCTTCCCTTTGACTCCAGAACCATACCGAAGGGGGGCGATCGAAAGCCTTCGACTGGAAAACTGTTCGTCGATATTCTCTATGAAACCTTCGATAACGATGTGCTCGGATGCATATTCCCGTATTTTTTCGGGCGGATTCGGACCTATAATGTGGAAACGCAGATCGGGAATCCACGCGTGGATAATTGGAAACACATCGGCGATAAACCAAAGAGTCGCATCGACGTTCGGAGTGTGCTGGAAACTCCCGATGAAGAGGATTCCGTCACGATCGGCAAATGACCTTTTCTGAGGATGAATTTCGTGAATGTTGCTGACGACGTGAATCGGTGCTCCCGGGACCTCGTGCATCAGCTTCTTTCGGTCAAAATCGCTCACGGTAATCGCACCGTCGGCCCGAGCCACCGCCCGTAGTTCCTGGGTTTTAATTGATTCAGGGGCCAGTGCGAGGCCCGCGAGTCGGAGTTCACGCTCGCGCCGAAGGTAATGAAGGTCCACTGTGTCATAGAGGACTAGTGCGTTTGGGCACAGGAGCTGAGTGAGATCGAGACACTGCTCGGCAGTATCCGGCCGGCTCACAATGCAGAGTTCAAACTCTGCCCCGGTCTCCTCAAGAAATCTCTCCACTGAATTAGTGTGAGGAGAGCGAACCACAAAAATTCCGTTGCGTTCGAGAGCTTCAGTGTAGTTCTCCCGGTATTGCAAGTTGCAAGGCATAAAGGTGACCGCGTAGCCAACTTTCTTGATGACTTTCAAGAAATTGTACATTCGCAGTGATCCCGAATCTTGATCCGGAGTCAGCATCTCAGCGTCGATAACCAGCGCTCGCGGGCCGCTTCGCCTCAGGGCCGCTCGATCGGGCTCGGAACCCGAATCAGGCTGCTTGCGTAAAATAGACTGCCATCTGGAACGAAAAGTTTCCTGATTGGCAAGCTGATATTTTTTGAGCGAGCCAGACGTATCCCGCCCGTGGCTGGCACCTCCGAAATGGATGACGATCGAGTGAGGTTGATAGACGACGTCCATCCCTGCTTCGCGGACTCGAAACGCAAGGTCTGTGTCTTCGTAGAAAGCGGGCGTATATCTCTCGTCGAACCCACCGAGGCCGTTGAAGGTCTCTGCCTGGATGAGTACCGATGCCGCTGATACATAGTCGGTCTCGCGGGCAAACGCGTAACGGGGGTCACTTAGATCTTCCCCATATCCGTAATTCATGGCTGTCCCGTCACTCCAGACGAGGCCTCCCGCTTCCTGGAGGCGGCCATCCGGGAAAATCAACTTGCTGCCGATCAGCCCCGCGTTAGGGAAAGCTTCCCGGGTTTCGAGTAATCGATCGATCCAGTGATCCGTGACGAGGGTGTCGTTGTTGAGAAAGATAAGATCCTTTCCCCGGGCTTCCCTGGCTCCTCGATTGCAAGTACGCAGAAATCCGAGCTGCTCTTCGTTGCGAAGCAATCGGAGGTTTTCGATCTCCGAGAGTGCCCTGTATTGATCCATAGGGGAATGGTCGTCGATGACTAGAATCTCGTAAGTTGTCGAATTTTCCGCCTTCGATATGGATCGAAGACAGGCGAGTGTGTAGACGTGTTGGCCATGTACAGGAATAATGATGGAAACATCGGGTACGTAGACCTCTGGAAGTCGAATGGGGATTTCTGACCCGGGTGAAGTCAGCGACGAATAGAGGGGACTGAAGTATCCCCCAGCGGGGTTATCTGATCGGCACCGACGACCCTCCCGCTTGTCTCGAAAGAACTGAAGGCAAAACGAATATAGAGGCGAGGGCCGATAACCCAAATCCATCCCCACGTTGCAAAAGTGGGCGAAAGGAGTTTCACCGGGTGCCAGCTGAACCCCGTGGTGGCGCACATAGTACGCAGCATCAAAGAACGGGTTGGGAGTCAGCCCCTGGGGCTCACCCAGTTCAATGTAGTGAAAAATAGCCGGCTTCTTTTCGGCGATTTGACCGCTATGAAAATCGAGATACCACGCGGAATAGAAAAGAGGGTGCGGGTCCAACCTCGCCTTCGCCCCTAGTTCCATGAAATGAGAAAGCGGGTCCAGACCCGACTCAGCTACGCCGGGATTCTGCGATTCGTACCAACTCGCCAGAAATAGGGGATGCGGGCCCTTTACGAGCCGCCCCTTCTCCTGAAAGTAGTAGGTCATGGGATTCTGTCGGGTTCTGGCATCACCCGGGATCTGCCGGGAAACCCAGGCCGAATCGAAGAGAATCGAGGGCGAAAGCCCCGCGGCTCCACCCCATAGGACGTAGTGCTCAAGCAACGAGATGCCCGCTGCACCTTGGTTCGCCGAGTCGTGTTTCGCGTAATGGACAGGGTCGAAGAGCGGATTCGGCTTGAGTCCCTGGGCTTCGCCCGCGACGAGATAGTGGGAGAGCAGCGTCTCGCACGGACCGGAAGAAGCAGAAGACGGTGAGCTGAAAGGAGAGGGGAAAGCTCGGACAGGCGATTCAGTACCCAAGGAGCCGACCTGTGCCGCATAGTAGGCGGGTTGAAATAGAGGATGCGGCGCTCCGCCGGCCCGGTGACCGTGCTCGAGATAGTGGGCCAACCGACTTCCCTGTCCAAAGCCGGCTTCGGGACATTCACCTGCATAATAGGTTGGGTCGAAGAGCGGATGTGGAAGAAGACCATCCTCTTCACCGGAGTCAAGATAATGGGCAAGGAGATTGGATTTTTTCAGCCCCCCTCCGAGGAGTTGGTCCTGATAAAACTGGGGCAAGAAAAATCGGCTGGTGCGCCGCCCTTCTCCCCCACCGTATTCCGCATAGTGTGCAAGCAACGACTCGATTCCCCGGAGGTCCGGGTTCTCCGCCAAGTAGTACTGCGGATCGAAAATTGGATTCGGGCAAAGACCGGTCGCTTCGCCCTCCCCGAGGTAGTGCTCAAGCGGCGTTTTTTTTGGGGCTTCCAATGCTGGAGCCCTCTCAAGGTAGAACCGCGACCGAAAGAGCGGGTGGGGATTTGACCCTTCCCGCCCCCCTTCATTCAAATAGTGGATAAGCCGCTGGCCACCCTCAGCCGGAATTTCTGGATTCTGAGATCCATAGTAAGCAGGGTCGAATAGGGGGTGCGGCGCCAAACCGGCGCTGTCTCCATACTCGATATAGTCGAGCAGCGGGTGCAACCGAGCCTCTTTGCGCTGGGGTCGTTGGTCGCAATACCAGCCGGGAGAAAAGAGCGGGCACGGGGAGCGCAGTTCGCCGGCCCCGAACCGGTGATAGTGAGCCAGAAGCAACCCATCCAGTTCTCTCAAATCGGGATTCTTTTCGAGATAGAAACTCGGGTCAAAAAGCCGATGGGGCGAGGCCCCTCTACCCTCTCCGATTTCCACGTAGTGGCGGAGCCGTTCGCCGCCGTGCTTCGGGATCTCTGGATACTGCTTGGAATAGTAATCGCCATCGAAGAGGGGGTGCGGACAAAACCCGGCCGCGTCGCCGATCTTCACGAAGTGGGCCAAAGGCCCGAGCCCCGATACCGATGCCTCGGGATATCGAGCCGCATACCAACCGTCCTCGAAGAGCGACTGGATGGCGCTGGACGGAGCCTGTTCAGCAGAAGGAGTCATAATAGGGCTCTATTAACGGAACGTTTCGAGGGAGGCGGGCGACCGAGAAAGCTCATGGCGAACTCGCCCGGTTTGGCGTGCAGAATCGCGACTCGGGTCAGAGAATTTTTTCCATCCAGAAACTACCGCCCCCGTAGCGGCTACCAAAAACTGATTCAACCTGATCGGCTAGAAACAAACTCGCGCAATGGCTGGCGAAGAGTACCCGAAAGGCCCTGGAGTGCATTAACAGTGCCTGGAGCAAATACTGTTCATTCCACGAACGCTCTTCTTCGAGGACCCAATCCCGCGGATATTCATCGGGAAGGAAAATGTCATGAAGGTGAACAATCACCCCGGAAGCGAGGCGCGGGAGGACCTCGAGATAGAGAAAGTTGACATCACTCCCGGTTTTCGAAACGTGGGACGAGTCGATGAAGAGAAAGTCACCCGCCTGCAAGGCCAGAAAGGGGGCTACGCCGACTTCTTCTACCCGCTTGGGGATCAACTCGGAAATTCCGGCGGGAAGCTCGCTCAGGAAATCGGGTGGGTAGGGCTCGATGCAAGCGATCTCCATCCGGCCACCGAGAAATCGGCGATTCACATCGGCCGAAAGCAGAGACGAGTACCCCGAACCGACTTCGATCATCTTGGCCGGAGCACGCCCGCGCAACATGCAGTAAAGACTGCGAGAGTCAAGCGACTCGAACAAGCCGTTTCCATCATGAAACTCATGGAGTCCGGTGCCGGCCAAACGGGATGCTTTGTAATCATATTCCCCGGCCACGAGCCGAGCATCCTCGAGAAAGGCCCGCTGAGTGTCTAGCGCCAGATCGACACCCGGAAGTAGCGAAGTTTTTTCTCTCCACAGCTCACCGGCACGGCGCCGGAGGTCCTCGGAATCAATGACCGGCGAGTAGAAATGACCGTTGGGAAAACCTGGCATAGGGCGATTCCGTTGAGACTGGGTAGACGAAGCCGAGCAACCAAAATAAGAGAATAGGGAAACTAATCAAGACGCAGCTTGATTGGGGGAACGAGGCAGGGAGTAACGAGGCGGGGATATAAAAGGCAGGGATATAAAAGGCAGGGATATAAAAGGCGGCGAGCACGCGAAAAGGAGTCTCTCATGCCGAAGCCGACACGCTTCGCCCGAAGGTGTGTGTGCCGAGTGTGCTGCGTGCCCAAAAAAACCCCCCGGTGCCAAGCACCAGGGGGTT
>DUCH01000176.1 GCA_012959865.1 Myxococcales bacterium
TTGAGAATTTCTGAAATGAAAATTGGTTTTCTCTGGCGTAATGCCCTCGGTCGATTTCCGGTGTGCAATTGCCTGCAGAGCCACATCATTTATCAGGGACAATCTAAATGACTTACAATGTGGTTAGCCGGGACTTCGCAGTAGGGGCAATCGCCATATTAGACTCGGATTGAAATAGGCCATCGATTACCAAAGGGTAAAGGGGACCCTTGGTGGCGAACTTCTGAGGGCGCAGGAATGCCAGCGGAAGGGTCGTTTCCGGCAACCTGCGGCAACCTGCTAGAACCGAGTGCTGCTTCCCGATTCAGTGGGCGCGGGTTTCTCCGATGGGAATCCAGTTTTCGGGATCGGTATCGGAAGGACGAAGTATGTAGGCGCCCTTTGACGCGAAACGTTGATTGGGTCCGAGCGTCAGGCGGGGGTATACGGATCGAAAGACGGAGTTATCCAGGCCATGCTCGATAATTTCGATCATGTACTCGCGAGAGAAGTTGCGACGCATATGTTTCACTGCACTGCTCATCAAGGTAACAGCCAAGTACGAATCGGCCTGAATACGGTCGTTTGTCGGCTGAAGTCCCCGCGGTTTCAGCCATGCGCGAAGCCTTTGAAGACTGCGATCGCGACCTTCGCGTAGCTCGAAGAGCGACACGACTCGAGTTGGGGCGATCTGAGGACTCGCGAATGCGTCGGGTCCCGAAATTGTTTCTGAGAGCAAGACTAGTTCCGGGCGGCCCGTCAGGCCTCCTGAGCCGCTCTCTGCGAAGTTTTTCATGTCCTCGGCCGACAACCAGACGAAAAGTATGGAATTGGGCTGTTCCGCATAGAGTGTCCGCCAAAAATGAACTGAGGGCGCGCCTGCATCTTGGATCACATGGTCGTGGCTTGACCACTCGGAGTCCTCCAGTAGGGTTCGGATCGTCTTCGCCATGGCTCCGCCTGCTGATCCATGGCGATAGACTTGCACTACCCGGGCTTTCTTTTCCGTGCCCACGCTGGCCGCTCCATTGCGGTCAAGCGGGTTGAATGAAGGGGAGTCGGCAGTTTGGAGAATGAGGTCCATGTTTTCAGCTACTGCCCGGGCCGCTTGGGCGATTCCACCACTCAGGTAGATTGAGTAGAAATCTTCATCGGTGACGGGTTGATCCGTTATGGGGAAGATGCACGGCACTTCATTTGTTTGGCAGAACTCGTGAACCGGCCGCCAGGATCCTTTTCCGGTACCTCCCATCAATGCGAAGACGGGCTGAGCGGCATAGAGGGCTTCGAGCTGGGTGCTCCATGTATCTGGGCTGCCCTCGAGTTCCCAAACGTGGAGTCGCCATTTTCGGTAGGAATCGTCCATGAAATCCCGATAAAAGGCTCCGCGGCTCGCCCTTTTTGACTCATTTCGGGTACCTGCATTTTTATCAGTGACAAACCTGTTGAGGATTTCCAATACGCTCCTGCGGTCGATCTCATCCGCATTGCGGGCCACAATCGTCGCGAAATGTAGATCTGTAGCGGTGAGGCCAGGCGTGGTCTGAAAATTCAGAGTACGCAGATAGGCTGCCAGAGCCTCGATATCTGTATCGCCCATTTCGTACCGGGGCATCAACAGATCAAGCTCATTTCCCCCAGAGTCAATACCCGATCGAAGTACCCGAGCGAGCGAGTCCAAATCATAGGCGGGTCTCATCCTGGATCGGAGTGAGCGACTGCGAAAGGCCTCCCTTTGATCCTGCGTTCTCTCATCGAAGAGCGCCTGGACTGTAACGGGTGGCACTACCTTGCCCCCTTCGCTCGAGCCAAGTCCGCTTCGGCGATGGCAATTGGTGCACGCAACGAGAGATCCAGAGACAGGAATGTCGCCATGGCTCAAGCCGACGAGCCCACCGCCTGAGGGCAGAAGCCCGGAGCGATAAATTTGCCTCCCAATGGAGATAAGGTCGGCCTGGGAATGGGCGGGCTCTGTGGAGTCCGAAATCGCGCTCCCAGAAGTTCCTAGTATGACGATGCCGAGGCATCGCAAAAGAGCTCGGCGACCAACACCCGAGCGCGGGACCCTCACGGAGTTGCGATACTCCGGTATTCAGCAAGGATCTCTTCCGCAGAGGGGAAACCCTCGATGCGAACCCACGTCTCGGCGCCCGCTGGTTTCATGAAAGTCAAAGGCAGATGGTTCATCTTGTTGCCCCGGTAGGTATCAAAGGCCTTTTCCAGTTTGAAAGTGTCGTCAAGAGAACCCGTTACGAACCGCCACCTATCGCCCGCGCCGACTTTTTTTGCATATTCCGAGATTCGGTCACGCGTATCGTACTCGGGGTCAATGGAGATCGAGTAGAAATCCACGTGTTCTCCTGAAGACTTGAGGCGACGACCTACCTCCGCAAAGGAAGCGCTCAAGATCGGACATATGGTCGTGCAGCTTGTGAACACAAAGTTGACCATCACCGCGCGGTCGACACCGAGAGAGTCCGCGATTTCCACAGAAGCGCCATCATGGGCCAGCAACATCACATCGGGTACTTCATAGGCCGCGACAACCCGAGTGTAATTGGGGGTTCTTGAGCCCACGGTGCCTGATCCAGAGCGCACAGTTTGTCCGGCATTCGCAGAAGCGACAGCCCTCTCTCCGATTCCGGCAGCCGAAGGTATTCCGGGAACCATCGTGCCAAGGACGAAGCAGAGCATGCAGGACCCGAGGCGCCCCTCCATACCTGAGACGGCGCGAAATGCGTGGGCAAAGAAAGCGTGTGTATAGGAACGCATCGAGTCTATGGCTTTTCTATCCATGGCAACGCTACTTCTACACGCTCATTCGGGTATAAGCAAATTTGCACACAAGTTTCACATGAAATCTGACTGATTGAGAGCGGTAGAAAAACCAATCTATTCCCCTACGGACAAATTCCATTGCTCGATGTCTGAGGCTCCTAGCCCGTCTTCGTCGGTGGTTGCGCTTATGCATTCGATCGACTTGAGACTTGCTCTGCAGGTTACCGTGAAGTAACTGGACTGAATTTCGCTGAGTAAGGTTAATACCCCTGTCGAACCCGAAGCGAGAAGTCGCGGCACGTACGCTCGACCGCGCCCATCGCTTTAGAGTTTGAAACGTAGTTTCTCTTTGGATGGGTAAGCGTTGGGATGGGTAACCGATTTGCGTTCTTTTTGTTTCAAAACTGTTTTTCTCTCGAGAAGTGTTCTTGTGATCGGGTCACTCATGATCTGTCTGAACAGCACATCGGCATTGGCGCTGAACAACATAAGCCTAGCTCCTCCCAGTGCAGTCGCGGGTCTGGGGGAATCGGTATCTTTTGATCTGGTCATGGATTTCAGCGCTGAGCTGCAGGGAGGGGGAGTAGAGGTTCTCTATGACTCGTCACTGCTCGAGTTTCAATCCTTTAGTTTCGACCCGGCTCTCGGCGATGACGCGGCCTTCCGGTGCTGGCCTTTCGCCACGACGACAAACTGCAATGAAACGCTTCCCGAGACGATTGAAATCGGATGGGGAGTGCTTTTCAGCCCAGCCCTCACGGGTTCGCACGTTATCGGAACGTTTCTCTTTAAGGCGCTCGCAAATGGATCCAGCACGATTTCCTTGGCTCCGAGCGCTGGATTTCCTGGCCCATTTTTTGACAGCAACGGAAATGTCGTTTCCGCAGAGCTGCAGGGCGCTTCGGTTTCAATCGGATTGGTGTCTATTCCTGAGCCGAGTTCGGCCCTACTTGTTGTCTCTGGGTTGTTGTGCCTTTCGACGTGGAGAAAGCTGGCATAAACCCAAATGGCTCGAGCGAGACCGGTTATCGAGAGAATTTCGATGAGTCGTTTTCCGACTCGTGAGCTGGAGAAGGTTTCGTGCAAGCAGCGGTTCTCTGAGGCTCACAGGTTAGACAGTATTTTCGACCCCTCCTGAAATACCGAACCAGCGAGTAATGTCTCTATGACCTGCCCCCCCGACTACAGCAGAGCGGAGAAGTGTCTTCGCCAACACGTGTGCTCCCTGGTGCATTTTCTCTGCGCCGGGCTGCTACTTATTTTCGGATTGTCTTCCGCCAATTTGTGCCAGGCGATTGAAGTCACCGTGAGGGAACTCGGAGACACGGCGCTGAGTCCGTCCGAGATTGTGACGAAGATCCCCGGGGACGTCGTTGCGGTTGAGGTCGTCGTAGACACCGAGGGCGAGTCGCTATCGGGATACAGCTTCGGGATTTCTATCACACCCGGAACGGTCACTGGCATTTCCGAGTTCCAGGTGCCTCTGCCACCGCTTATGAATCTCGGCTCGCCAACGATCGACGAGGCAAGTGGAACTATCTCGGGCATCGCTCAGGTTGGTTTTTTCGGAAGCCTCCCAGCGGGAATATACGTGACCGAGCGAATCGAGTTTCTTGTGGAGTCGCTTCCCCCCCAAGGAATTACGATCGCCGCCGGTTTTCTGGCTCCGAGCGAATCATTCATTGTTTCAGGGGATACTTGCCCCGGAACGTTGATCGGATGCACGGTGACTTTTAACTCTATGAAAATTGTAGGAGGCCCGAGTGTGCCCATGCTTTCCCCTTTTGGAATGTTTCTTTTGATTGGCACGATCCTGATCGCCTCGGGGCGCAAGCTGGGCTTGAAGCCTTTCGATTTCCGCGCGACGGCGACACGCGGTTCAAATCTCGGATTGGTCGCCCTAGTGGGAGCGCTCTCCCTTGTCCATCCGGTGGGCTCGGCAAGGGCAGTCGAAGAGGGCAACCCAATGCAAGAATATACACTCGACGCAGCCTCTCCGGAGCTAGCGGAAAAGTGGGGAATCGAAGTTGTCTTTATCAGGCTCACCGCCGTGGATCGGTTTTTGGACTTTCGCTATCGGGTAGTTGATGCGGAAAAAGCAGGAAGACTTTTTGGGCCGGGGATAAAGCCCATACTGATCGATTCGAGCAACGGAAGAATCTCGAAGGTTCCCGTACCCCCCAAACTCGGGCCAATGAAATCGACGCGCGGAAGGCCATACGAGGAACGTCAATATTTTGTCTTTTTTGCCAACCAGGGCCGCGCAATTCATGCCGGCGAGGAAGTGGCCGTCGATTTTGGTGAACTTAAGATTTCTGGGCTGAAGGTTCAGTAGGAAATCGAGTTTGATGCCTTTTTCGCAAAACAATTTCCAGCTGTCTGCGGCTCTGCTTGCGGTATTGGCTTTGGCTTTTCTCGAGCCTTCCAGTGCCTGGGCGAATGCGCTGGAGCCCGCGCTCGAATCTCGGTTGGACTCGATGAGCTCGCTCGATGAGGTCAGAGTGATTGTCAAATTCAGATCGGGGGGCCGAAAGGGAGGGGCGAGAGGCGGGAGACGTCATGGCGGGCTTCGGTCCAAAAAAGGACGATTCGACCACGAAGTTTTGAAGAGAAACTTCAAGAAAGACGAGGCCCAGCGAGGTCGGATGCTGCGGAGGCACAAAATTGGGGCTCGGCGTGTGAGCCAGGGTATCGATCCGAAGTTCATTTCTGGATTGGGTCGACGGGAACGTGAAAAAGCGCTTTGGATTGTGAATGGCGTGGCCGTTTCAGCGAACAAGAGCAGCGTTCTTTCGCTGTCCACTGACCCCGATGTGCTTGAAGTAGTTTTGGATGAATTGGTAACCCTTGCTGAATCCACGAATTCAACGGGAGCTGTGCCGGAGTGGAATTTGACGGCTGTGGGAGCTGATGTCTTGTGGGATCTCGGACATCGTGGGTCCGGCATTGTGGTCGCCAACATGGATACGGGGGTGGACGTCCAACACCAGGATCTGGCGCCCCGGTGGCGGGGCGGTACAAATAGTTGGATCGACCTCACCGATCCGTTTCAAACGGTACCGCGAGACCCCTCTGGTCACGGGACTCAGGTGATGGGCCTTCTCGTGGCCGGTGATCTTTTTGGCAATCCCATTGGGATGGCGCCGGATGCCACCTGGATCGCGGCGAAAATATTCGACGAGCAGAATCAAGCACGGGTCAGCGATATTCACTTGGCCTTTCAATGGTTGCTCGATCCCGACGGGAACCCGGCCACCGATGATGCGCCCGACATTGTAAACGCATCCTGGGGCCTGCTGAACACGGTTGGAAACTGCGATCTGGAATTTTCCAACGATCTGGCGGCGCTGAGAGCGGCTGATATTGCGGTTGTTTTTGCTGCGGGCAACGCAGGCCCAGGGCTGGGGACCAGCCTCAGCCCCGCCAACGGGGGAATGGGCGTGGCCGTGGGCGCGATCAATATGAACTTCGACATTTCGTTGGGAAGCAGCCGCGGTCCGTCTGCGTGCAGTGGAGGCATATTCCCAGATATCTCCGCACCTGGAGTCGCAGTTTGGACAACGGACAAATCGTTTGGCGGATTTCCTTTCTACACACAGATGACAGGTACTTCTTTCGCTGCGCCTCACGTAGCGGGGGGCCTGGCTCTTCTCCGCGGCGCTTATCCGAACGCGTCCGTCGACGAACTAGAAGCCGCGCTGGTTGAGACTGCGTTCGATCTGGGTGTCTCTGGTCCCGACAATGAGCATGGCCAGGGGCTTCTCGACCTGCCGTCTGCTCTGGCTTGGCTTGACGGTGCTCCGGCTTGCACAGCCGGGTCCAACGGCTTGGATTCGGATCAGGACGGTATTCTGGATTCTTGCGACAACTGTACGATGATTTCCAATTCGGCTCAGCGCGATACGGACCTTGACGGTTTTGGGAATCGCTGCGATGCCGACTTCGACAATGACGGCTTGGTGACCATGGCGGACGTTGTTCTTTTTATCTCAGCGTTCGGGACCACCGACCCAGACTCGGACTTCGATGGCGACGGTTACGTCAACTTCTTTGATGTATTCGTTCTGCTACGGAGCTACCTGATGGCCCCCGGTCCCTCCGGCACGGTTCTCTAACACGCGCAGGGAGCCCGTTGCCTTTTGCAAGGCGAGCGTTTAGCGACCGCCTGGGCGGAACTCTTAGCCGCCAAGTCTTTAGTTTCCGACTCGGGCTCTAAAGCCCTATTGGGGGCGACGGGCGGGGCCAGCCCGAGGAAGAGGCCCTCTGATGATCGCCGAGGCGTCGGCCCCCGCTGGTCTTTAGAGTCAGCTTGCCGGCGAGAGTCGTGGTTTTTCGCCGCCTATCGCCCCCGTCTCCGAAAATTTTGCCACGAGGGGGTCCGATTCTTTTCGGCTAGATGTTTGAAGTTGAGCTTTTCTCGCGCCGCTGAGCCCTCTTTCTCGCGCTGCTCCCCTACCTCCTCCCGCGTAAAGGGTTGTAAGCTCTGAATCATTCGGGAGGAGTGGATCGATGAGGGGTTCTGTGAAGAAGAGGGTGGGCACGGTGGTTGGACTGGCCGGTATTGCTTTCGGCGCCGCCGGTGGTTCGATCGCGGCGGACAGCTTCGATCGAGCGAAGCACGCCGCGGTTTTTGGCATTCTGCCTGGGGATATGGCCACTGCAGAAAAGCCGATGACGCCGGCCGAGCCCAAGCGCCGCGAGTCTGGGCCGACTACACCCGCAGCCGATCCCAGCTGAGCGGGGCACCATGGATACGCGGACCAATCGAGAATCCACAACTCGGAAACCGGGAACGGCATCGACGTTGCTTTCATCATTCATCCTTCTCGCCAGAAGGAGCCTAGTCTTCTCGTGCGGACGTCTGGTTTGGGTGGGGTCCACACGCTGACACATTCTCTCGCCCTACAACCCCAAGGAGGCAAGCCCGATGCAATACCAAAATGCCGTGATGCCCAACCGAGAGCAGCTCGAAGGCTTCTCCAAGCCTGGCGCCGAAGGCCCTATCTACATGGTGAATCTCCTCAAATTCAAAGAGAGAGCGGAGTACGTCGATGGCCGAGAAAGCAGTCTTACTGGGGAGGAGGCCTATGGGCTCTACACGGAAGGGGTTATCAAGGTGCTTGCTCGCGTTGCCGGGGCTGGAATGTTCAGCGCGAAGGTCGAGCGGCTTATGCTCGGTGAAGTCGAGGGGCTGTGGGACAAGGTGGCGATTGCCATGTACCCGTCTCGAGCAGCCATGATGGAGATGATGACGCTTCCCGAAATGCTCGAAATTGGGGTTCACCGAGCCGCCGGGCTCGAGGGACAGCTGAATATCGAGACCGTTGACGCGAAGGGGCTCTGGCTTGGAGTCGAGGAGATTTAGATACCCGCGGACCGCAGTAGTGGGGCAAGGAGCCCCGAAGTCGACTCTCTTGCGAAAGAGGGTTCGCAAAATGACTGAACGGGGTTTCGAAGCTATGCGCTTCCCATTTCTCCGGATTCATTGGATTCTCGTTCTATTTATTTTCGGTTGTGAGACGTTTACGCGCCCGCACCCCGACTTGGCGGGTCTGCGTGCCCGGGCCGAAACCCAGGCTCGAGAGGAAGTGGAAATCTCGGCCACACTGCTCACCCGGGAGGACGCTCGGCGCGATTTTTCATCGGATCTGGTCGAGAAGGGGGTCCAACCGATTTGGCTGGAAATTAGAAACGGCCAAGACCAGGAGTTCGTGGTCCAACTCCTCAGTATCGACCGAGACTACTTCTCGCCTTCGGAGGTGGCCTGGAAGACCCGGGCGTTGGGCGAAGGGCGACTCGACGAGCGGATGCTCTACTTTCTCGAGCAGCATCTTCCGGTGGTGGTTCCGCCGAAGTCAAGCATTTCGGGCTTCGTCTATGCGAACTTCCACCCGGGCGCCAAGGCCTTCCGTGTGGAATTGATTGGGGAACGGGACAGTGTCCACGCCCAGTTTGTGGTCCCAGTGGAGGGATTTAGGGCCGACTTCATGCGAGTTGAGGGCAGAGCCCATGACGCCGAAAACGTGCCCCGAGATTTGGATCTCCCGGGTTTGCGCGCCTACATGGAAGAGTTGCCCTGCTGCGTTCTCGGTGGTGACCGAAAAACCGCCGGAGATCCCTTGAATCTCGTGGTTGTCGGAACGGCTAAGCAGATTGTCGCGACTTTCGTCACTCGAGGTTGGGACCTCACCGAAACTATGCGAGGCGGGACGGTACTGCGAACGGTCTTTTCCTCGGTTTTCGGCTCCCGCTACCGGACCTCGCCGGTATCGCCTCTTTACGTCTTCGACCGCCCACAGGACGCGGCTCTGCAGAAGGCGCGGAAGACCGTCGACGAGCGCAACCACCTGCGCCTCTGGCTGGCGCCTGTAACCGTGGAGGGAAATTCGGTGTGGGTGGGCCAGATCAGCCGAGACGTCGGGGTCAAGCTCTCAAGTAAGACCCTTATCACCCACAAGATCGACCCGGTGGTGGATGAAGCACGGCTCTACGTGACCCTTGACCTCGCGGCTTCGGGCTACTTGGGCCGTTATGGTTATGTCCGGGGCGTGGGCTCTGCCACTCCCCAGGCGCCTCGCTACAACTATACCCTCGACCCTTACTTCACCGATGGTCTTCGGGTCGTACTCTTCCTCAGCGACGAACTTCGCGGCTACAACGATATCGAGTCGCTCGGGTGGGAAGCCCTCCCGGCACCGGGAGAGTGACCCGAAAAGTCGCACTTGCACTGTCTCTCTCGCAATGTCGCAGTCGGCTTTTTAAAAAGCACGCTGGCAAGGGCCTACTCGCAATAGACCGACTCGCGCAGAACTTCTCGCCAAGAATTATTCAGGAAGAACTGCTCGCCAAGAACTACTCGCCCAGGGGATTGGCCTGGAGAAAGTTTAGGAGATGTTGTGCGAGCAGTTCGCCTGCGTTCTCCTGAATGAAATGCCCGGCGGCAATTCGGGCGTGAGGCTGACCTTTTGCCCCGGGCACCTGGCCGGTCAGGATGTCTTGGAAGCGCTGAGTGCCTACCAGGGGATCGGACTCCCCGCACACTGTGAGGAAGGGCCGCTGAAAGCGCCCGAGGGCGTCCCAGGCCCTGGCGTTCTGTTCCTCGTCTATATCTGCAAACATCGAGGGGAATGTCCGCGGGCCGGTTCGGTAGATGTCCTCGGGAAAGGGCGCGTCATAGGCCGCCTTCTCCCCGGGCGTCAGTCGGACTATTCCGCCCGTGTCCACATTTTGGCTTGGCTTGAAGTCGGGAGCAGTCAGCGCAAACTGCACCCAGGCCCAGAAGAAATCCGACATATCTTTCCCGATCAGCGGAACCGCCTCGCCGAGAAAATCGCCCCAATTTCGAAGTCGGGCATTGGGGTCCAACGGGTAGGTGCTGCGGTCGGTGAGTCGCGGAATAGTGAAGGGCGCCATCCCCATGCGCACCATCAGGGCATTGGCGGCGAAGACCCGGGAGAAGAGTTCGGGGCGATCCCCCGCCAGTCGCAGACCAATTGCGCTCCCCCAGTCCTGGCAAACCAGGGAGATCGATTCGAGGCCCAGGGTATCGAGCAATTCCGATACCCAAGCAACCTGCTGCTCGAACGTGTGGGAATTGGGGTCGGTGGGCTTGTCGGACTTGCCCATGCCTACTAGATCCGGCGCGATGACGCGGTAGCCCGCCGAGCCGACAGGACCGATCATTTTTCGATAGAGGTAGCTCCACGTGGGCTGACCGTGAAGCATCAGCACGGTCTCGCCATCCACCGGGCCCTCATCGACGTAGTGCACCCGGAGCCCGTCGACCTCGGCATAGTGGGGGGCAAAATTGTAGCCCTCGAGTCCATCAAAGCAGGCTTCGGGGGTCCGGACGAACTCCCTTCCGTTGGCGGTGGTCTGAATCACATTTTCTCCTTCGTTTTGGGCGGCCAGCGGGAATCCGGGTCACGATCGGGCCAAGGAGCCTTGGTTGGCGGGAATCCTCGGTTATCCCCGCGTGGTCTGCCTCGTCGAGTGGGTCGCCCGTTCTCGGTCCGATACTCGCATTACGACTGGGGTTCGGTTCGAGACAGCCCGGGGTTCGCGTCAGGCTACGCGGACAGCGACGCGATGACAGGCGTTGTTGAGGTAGCCCTTGGGATTCCACCCGGCTGTCAAAGCATCGTCCTCCGTTTACCGGATCGCTATTGCCCGTCGGCTTTAGCGGAGTGTAACTGAATCGCGGCCTAGATCGGTCAATTGACGAGGATACGCTGACTCAGTGACGCGGCAAGGGTCTGAATTTGGGGAACGTTCTGAATTTTTGGAAGGGTCTGGGCATTGGCAAGGGTCTGGGCGCCGGGCAGGAAGGGGCGAGTTCGGGCGGTGGAGTCCGGAATTGCGTTGACGCATGAAACATTTAGAGGGCGAACCGGGCAAACTGAGCCGAAGTACCGCGGTATCGACGGAAACCCCAAAAAAATTTGTCGGTTGCGGAGGCGGGGTCGATTGTGATGGACTCCCGGATGGGTCCGGTTCGCGAGGAGAAGAAAATATGTCCCAGGGCGAGACCATCAAGACCACATGCCCACGCGATTGCTACGACGGCTGCGGCATAGCGGTGGTCAGGAGCGAGGGGAAAATTTCACGCGTCCTTGGGGACCCGGATCATCCCATCAGCCGGGGGGCGCTTTGCAGCAAGTGCGCTGTGGCCTACAACGGAGTTTGGTTGGATTCCGAGGCCCGCTTGCTCCATCCCTTGCGACGCACGGGCCCAAAGGGTGGCGGGCACTTTGAGCGAATTTCATGGGATGAGGCCCTGGTCGAAATCGCCGAGAAGTTGACGACCATCGGGGCTGAGCAGGGCGCTGAGGCTATCCTTCATACACACTACACGGGAACCTGTTCCTGGCTTGCCAATGCCTTTCCCGGCCGGTTTTTCTCGAGGCTCGGTGCCACCGAAGCCGCCCCCGATTCAATTTGCAACAACGCGGGGCACGTGGCCTGGGACTACGTATTCGGCTCCAGTGACCGGGGCTTCGATCCACGGACTGCGAAGGACTCCCGATGCATCGTGGTCTGGGGGGCGAATCCCAGTCACAGCGCGCCGCACGCCCACAAACATTGGCTGAAGGAAAGTCCGGCCAAGGTGGTCGTGATCGATCCCATTCGCCATGAGACCGCCGAAGAGGCCGATCTGCATCTTCAACTCATTCCCGGAAGTGATGCGGCTCTAGCATTCGGGCTCACGCATATCGCCTGGAGAGAGGGTCGGCTCGACTCCGAATACATTCTACGCTCCGTACTCGGGTACGAGGAGGTCGAGGCGGACATCGAGGCGGCCACACCCGAATGGACTTCGGCGAAGACGGGACTGGATGTTCCCCTGATCGAGGAAGCAGCCCGGCTTTATGCGGAAGGACCTTCGCTCCTCTGGCTGGGTCAGGGCCTGCAGCGCCAGCCAAGCGGGGGGAATATTTTCCGGGCCTGCGCGATGCTACCGGCGCTGACGGGCAATATCGGCAAACCCGGAGCGGGATTCTACTTTCTTAACGACGGAAGCGAAATCATCGCAAGCAAAGGCGCCGCACCCACCTGGCAAGAACCCGATGAGACTGGCAAGGCAGTTCCTTCGATTAGCCAGATGGACGTTCCCGACGCGCTCAATGACCCCGGCCACTTCAAGGCCTACGTGGTTTGGAACTGTAACCCCGTCGCTTCAAATCCGGCTCAGGCCAGAATGCGCACGGGCCTCGCCCGGGAGGATCTTTTTACGGTCGTCATCGACTGTTTCGCCACAGACACCGCGGACTACGCCGACATCGTGCTGCCCGCTGCGAGTTTTCTTGAGTTCGATGATCTCGTGGGCTCTTATTTTCATCTCACTGTGGGTGCCCAGGTAAAATGCTCAGAGCCCATGGGAGAGAGCCTCCCGAATCAGGAGATTTTTCGCCGCCTTGCCCGGGCCATGGGCTTCGAAGAAGCGTCGCTCTACCACGACGATGCTTCGATGCTCGACGCCATGCTCGCCGAGTTGGGGCTCGGTCTGTCGTTTGAGCAACTCAAGGAGACAGGCTGGGTTTGGGGGAGTGAGGAGCCGGTGGTTCTCTGGTCCGAGGGCACTTTTCCCACGCCTTCGGGCAAGATCGAGATCGCCAGTGCGCGGGCCCAGGCCGATGGTCACCCCCGCACGCCACAGCCGAGCGCCGATCCCCGTCCCCCGAACGGCCGCCTGCGCCTCCTGTCTCCAGCCAGCAAGTGGCTGCTGAATTCGAGTTATGGCAACGATACCCAGATCAAGAAACTCATGGGCAGCCCCACCGTTGCCCTGCACCCCAAAGACGCTCGTCGTCTTGGTATTGAGGACGGTCAGCGGGTTGCTCTCAGCAATGATGCGGGTCGACTGACCCTGAAAGCCATAGTTTCCGACATCGTCCCTCCCGGCTCAGCGCTGTCGTACAAATCGCGTTGGCCGCGGGCTGAGGGGGGGCATAACATCAATCTCCTTCATATTCCCCAGAAGACGGATATGGGTGAAAGCACCTGCGTGCATGGGGTGGAGGTTACGGTCGCGCGGGCGTGACCGCCTTTGGATGGCTGGGTGACCCGCGTTTCCCGACGAGCCTCTTCTGCGCGGTCAGGATGAATTTTTAAGGGGCGTTGCCTCAATCGGGTGGGCCCATGCCTTTGGGACGCCCTAGCGGGAGAGTACGGCTGCACTCATTCCCGACGAGACCAATACGTTCTGGACGGCATCGACGGGGTTGGCCGCGGTGCCGCGAATTTGCCGAACGGCCTCGGTGATGTTGTTCATCCCGTGGATGTACGCTTCCCCAATCAGGCCGCCGTTCGGGCTTAGTGGGATTTTTCCATTCGGGCCGATGTTCCCTTCTCTGACAAAGTCGGCGGCCTCTCCAAGACCACAGAAGCCAAAGGCTTCGAGGTGCCAATAGACCGCGATGGTGAAATGGTCGTAGAGCATCGCCACCTGAAAGTCTTCGGGTCCCAGCCCTGTTCGGTCATAGAGTTCGGCAGCTGACTTTTTCCCGCTCTCGAAACTTGTCAAATCCTGGTGGTAAAAATTGGTGACTACTTCCGTCTCGAAAGGAACCGACTGGGTGGCGTGTAGGATGCGCGCCGGAATCTGCTTGAGATCTCGGGCACGCTCCGCCGTGGTGACGACGAACGCCACCGCGCCGTCGCTCTCCTGACAGCAATCCAGCAGGCGAAATACCGGTTCGACGATCCACCTTGACTCCTGATGGTCGGCCTTTGTGATCGGCTTGCCGTAGAACCAGGCCCGGGGATTCGAAGCCGCTGCCGCCCGCAGGGCGACGGAGACATCCGCGAGATCCTCGTTCGTCACCCCGTATCGGGCCATGTAGCGCTGGGCCTGGATGCCCGTCCAGGTGGCGGGGGTCACGGCGCCGAAGGGCACGCTCCATTCGATAAATCCGGTTCCAGCCCCTCTTACATTGGAATTGGCGGTCATGTGAGCGGTTCCAAAACGGGCTTCGGAACGTTCGTTCATCGCGCGCCAGGCAACCACCACGTTGGCAAGACCGGATTCAACGGCCGCCATGGCGTGGGCCAGGGTTCCTGTGGATCCGCCTCCGCCGTGAGGGACTCGCGAAGAAAATCGCAGGTTCTCGATTCCCAGGGATCGGACGAGGTCGACATCCTCGTTGTTGTCGATGGTGAAAGTTGTCATGCCGTCGACATCGGAGGGGGCGAGGCCCGCGTCATCGAGAGCGGATTGGATGGCCTCGCAGGCTAGGGTGAGTTCGCTTCGGCCGGAGTTCTTGGAAAATTCAGTCTGGCCAATGCCAGCAATGCATGCATCAGCCAAGGGCTCCCCCGATCGGGCGGAACTGGTGGACCTTGTCGCCGCTTTCGGTCTCGACAAAAAAGACCTCTACCTCCATGCCGATTTGAGCGTCGTACAGATCGATCTCGCACAGGTTCGAGAGCAGGCGAATTCCTTCTGGAAGGTCAATCAGGGCAACCAGGCAGTCGGGCCCGAACGTGGGGAGAGGAGGATGAACCGGTCTCACCACCGCGTGAAGAGTTCCCCGACACGAGAGTTCGATGGTCTGCCAATCGAGACTTTGGCACCGGGGACACATGGGCCGAGGTGGGTGGCGAAATTTTTGGCAGTTCGAGCAGCGCTGTCCGAGCAGGACGTCACGGTTGAGGCCTTCCCAAAAGAAAGCGCTGTCCCGAGACGGCGAGGGGGCAGGGCGAAGACTCGTCATGAATCCGAGGCCTGTTGGGGGGCCCAGGGCGAGTCCGCGACAACCGATCCTTCCTCGGCCAGCGCGGGATAAACGTGTTCGTCGTTCACCGCGCCCGACGCGAAGAGGTGGTCGATTTCGCGAGCCTCGTAACCGAGACCCTCCAGAATCTCCCGGGTGTGCTCTCCCACCAGGAAGGGGCGACCCTGGACATGGGCTGGGGTATCGGAGAAAGAGAAGGCCAGGCCTACTTGGCCGAGTTCTTCCACCATGGGGTGCGGATAGCGGACGATCCACTCGCGCTTGAGCGCCCCGGCATCGGTCCAGAGATCAACCCCTGCCTGCTCGGAAGAGATCTCGCATGGAACTCCGGCCGAGTCGAGGACGGCAAACGCCTCCTTGGCGGTGCGACGCGACAGGGCAGTCTCGATCCGGAGCCCGATGGCGTCGTCATTGGCCGAGCGGGCTTTTTCTGAAGACCACTGCCCTCCGTTCAAAAGTTCCGGCAGCTCGAGGGCGTGACCCAGGGCCTCCCATTCCTCGTCCTTGATCAGGGACAAACAGAGCCAGCCGTCGCGGGCTTCGTAGAGGCGCACACCGGCGGAGAAGCCCATCTGCATCGGATCCAAAGTGGGGCGGTCAAAGCCCGAACCGTCGGCACGCGCCACGGCGTGCGAGGCATTGAGCAGTTGAGCGTTGACGATGGCGGTATCGACCCACTGACCGCAGCCGGTCGCTTCGCGCTCGTAAAGGGCCTGGCAGATTGCCATCGCCGCAAGGTATCCGTTGCCGGTGTCGCCCATACTGGTCAGCGACCACATGGGTCGGCCGCCCCGGTGGCAGCCGCCGTCCTCCCATTCGACTCCGGCCAGACAAGCCCCGGTCTGATCATTCCCGGGTAGGTTCTCCCGCTCTCCGCGCTCGAAGCCGCGGGTGTGGCAGTAGACCAGGCGGGGATATTTTTTGGCCAGGCTCTCGTAATCGATTCCGAGCTTGATGGCGGCCGGGTAACGCATATTGTGAAGGACGACGTCCGCCGAATTCAGCAGCCGGCCGATGACTTCGGGGGCGTCTTCATGTTTGAGATTGATCGCGATGCTGCTCTTGCCGCGATTGCACGCCATGGCGAGTTGGCTGGAGTGCCAGTACCAATCGTGTAGGGCATTGATCTTGATCACCTCGGCGCCTAGATCTGACAGGATCTGCGCCCCATAGGGGCCGGCGACCGCGAGGCCAAAATCCAGCACGCGGATACCTTCCAGCGGACCGGCAGGAAGCGACCGATGCTCGCCGGCGGACCCGGTGGGGTGGGGGGAGACGGGCCGATCCGGCGCCGCTTCCGCTTCGGTTCGGATAGCTTCGGTATCCCGGCCCGCCTGGGCCTGGGGTTCGGCGACGACTCCCGGGTGATTTCCCATGACATACAGGGTCCCCACGGTGCGAATCGGACCGAGTTCCGGATCGTCGACTTCGGCTACGCAGCCATCGGCCAAAAGCAGCGGATCCGCTAGCCCTTCTTCGGGAGAGCGCACCTTCTGTATGCAGACGCCGGCTCGGGCCCCGGCCTCGGTCCACTCGTCGGCCGTAAACTTCTTGACCGTCTTGGCCATGGGCTCCCAGTAGTGATGCAGAACGAAGAGTTCTTCCGGGCCGAGCCCGATGCGGTCGGGATCCTTTCGAGCGGCCAGGTCCGGTGTCGCATTCAGCGTCTCTCCCTCGCCTGCGGCGAGAACGAAGCGCGGGCTGGGCGGCCACGCGTGGACGAATCGGCCATCGGAGCCTTCGAAAATTCCCTTGGGCGCCCGGCTGTCGCTCACCCATGTCAGAAATCCCCAGGCGTCCAGATTCTTCGCCATTCCGAACGCCAAAACGCCCGCGGCCAGTGCACCCTGCATGAGGGAGGTCTCGACCCACTGGCCTTTCCCAGTGACTCGTCGGGCTCGCAGGGCAGCGCTGATCCCCGTAGCGGCCGCGTATGCCGCGCCCAGGCTGGGGAAGCGCGAAGCCGGGAAGACCGGTCCTTCCCGGGGCGGGCCTTGTTGTGCTTCGAAGGGAACCTCGTAGTCGGGCGAGAATGGAGCCTTGCCCGAGAGATGGGCGGTGGATCCACCCACGCGTCCGCGTTGTTCCCAGTGCAGGCCACAGCGTGCGGCGACCAGGGCATCGTAGGCCGGCCGTTGGGACGCCGGGTTGTCGCGCCCGTACCCCGTGATCGAGCAATAAATCAGGCCGGGGTTCAGGGTCGACACGGTTTCGAAGTCGATTCCCAGCCTCTTCGTGACCCCTGGGCGAAAGCTTTCGACGAGGATGTCCGCCCGTGCTGCGAGTTTTAGGAAAATGGCTCGGTCGGCTTCCTTCTTCAGATCCAGGACCGCGCTCTGCTTGCCCCGATTCCAGGCGTGATAGCCGAGTTGACTCCGAAAGGGGTCGCCTCCCGGGGGTTCAATTTTCGTGACTCTCGCGCCCTGGCCGGACAACAGCATCGTGGCCATGGGGCCCGCAATCCCCCAGGAAAGATCGAGCACCTTCAAGCCATGGAGTACGCCGATTCCGGGGGTCGCGTGGCTACTCGATGCCATACATGCGTGCTCCATTGGCCCAGGTAATCGCGTTGATCTCGTTCTCGGGAACGCCCTCGAATTGTTTCTCGATTTTCGCACCGGCATTCGGCCAGTTGCAAATCGGGTGCGGAAAATCCGTGGACCACAGAACGTTCTCGAGGCCAATGGCGTGGCGCAACTCCACGCCCTCGGGCTCATGAACAAAAGTCACTGCCATCTGGTTGCGGAAATAGGTTGAGGGCAGTTCCTTCATGGCTGGGAATTCGTAATGATGACCCATCCGGCTATCGAGGTATCGAATGAATCCCGGGAGCCAGAAGAGGCCGGGTTCGACGAAAACCACGCGAAGCTTCGGATGTCGCTCCAGGACCCCGGTAAAAATGTACCAGCAGAGTGTTTCCGCGATAGCAAAGCCGGGGAGGGCGGTAAAGATTCCCTTCTGGGGCGTAGGATCTCGGCGAAAGACATCCCACAAATCCTCTTTAAGGGTGAGGTGATTGGCGACGACGACCCCGGTCTCCTCAAATGCATGCCAGAGTTTCGCGTAGCGTTCGTCGTGGTAGTCGGGCATACCGACTTCGGTCGGAAAATTGGGGATTTGAATCGAACGAGCGCCCAGGTCCGCTAGCCGATAGACCTCGGATGTTGCGTAGTCGATTTCGATCAGCGGAAGTTGGTAGGAAATCAGGATGCGCTTTGGATCCACGGAGGCAAATTC
The DNA here is from genome assembly GCA_012959865.1 of Myxococcales bacterium. GTDB lineage: Bacteria > Myxococcota_A > UBA9160 > UBA9160 > UBA4427 > JAZXM01. Next base: position 18,228 of record DUCH01000176.1, read on the forward strand.
GTGCAGGGTATTGTTGTACGCCGTGGCGCACTCCTTCCACGAATCCCCCAGTTGATAGACCTTGCTGGTGAAGTCAAACTCCGAGTACATGACCTCGCACTCGACGCCATCGGCATCCATGGCTTCTAGGCGAGCGGTCGAGTTGAAATAGCCCGGGTGCCGAGCGGCCTCGAGATCCACGAAGTCCTCGAGTTCGAGGCTTCCTCCGGCCATCTGTTCGGTGCGTTGGGCATCGTATTTCACCATGCCATCGTCCCAGCCTTGGTGAAATTTCGAAGCGAGGTTTCCTTTGACTTGATCGCTGGTGATGACGCAATGCGAATCGGCCGAAAAAAGTCGTCGAGGGGGCATGGGTGCTCCTGGGTGGGGGTGAGGCAGGCCAGCGTATCGCCAATGCTAAAGGAAATTCGATAGATAGTAAATATACTTTGGTATATCATGGCCTCATGCCGAGACCCGATGCCGACCCCAACGATACGGCGCAACTCAGTCGCCACCTGATCGGGATATCCGCGATGATCCGGCTTCGATTCAGGGCGGCTCTCCTCAGCCGGGGCCACGACTTGAGCCCATCCACAACACAGATCGTGCCCAATCTTCCCGAGGCGGGCCTGGGGATGTCCCAGCTTGCCGATCGCCTTGAGCTGACGCTCCAGCGGACCGGACAACTCGTCCAGCAGTTGGAAAGCGACGGCTACCTGAGGCGGGTTCCGGATACGTTGGACGGCCGGGCTAAACGCGTTGTGTACGCGGATCGTGGCCTGCAGTTGCTCGGTGATGTCGATGGTATTGCGGACGAGATCACCGCCGAGTTCAAGGGAATTCTTGGCGCCCGCCGCTTTGCCTCGCTCTGCCGAGATCTGTCCGTTCTCGACAGAGAATTGCGAGGTTCCGAGCCCGCGCTGAGAATCCCCTAAGAGGCTTCAAGTTCCGGGGTGTTGAGGGTTCCGCCCAGACAAGGATTTTTTTTGCCTGAAAAGTTCGATATCGCATCGCGGTGGATGATCCATTTGGGGGAGATTCTGGAGCGAGGTGGAGCGAGGTGGAGCGAGATGGAGCGGCGGCCATCTCGGAAGCCGCCTAACCCTCGACGGAGAACAGCAGGTGCAGCGGCTGATCGCGCAGCGGCCCAAAGAAGTCGGGGTCCAGTTCGATGTGCTCGGGACGAACAGCGAGCTCCATCAAGTCGGGCATATTCTGCCAGCCTGCCGCTCGGAGTGCCTGGAAATAAACCTCGAAGGGCTTATGGACACAGCGCACGGGAACAGAGACACCGTCTCGCCGCCAAATCAAGCCCTCGAGGGTCTGGTCTGTTCCGCTGAAGTAACCCAAGTCTCCTGCCTTGAAGAAGAACGGGGGCGCTTCTTCGCGGATGAATGGCAGGCTAGGGTGAGGCACAGTGAACACGAAGCGCCCGCCGGGCGCGAGCCATCGCCGCACCCGGCGCATGACTTCGGTCATGATGGTGCTGTCGACGTAATTGAAGAGAAATACCGCTGCAACCCGGTCAAATGAGGCGGCTGGGAGGTCATTGAGTTCGGCGGCATTGGCCTGCCTGTATTCGATCCCAAGCGGCGTGCGTTCCTCTTCGGCACGGGCTTGCTCGATCATCCCGGCTGACAGATCGATCGCGAGCACCGTCGCTGCACCGGCCGTCTTGATCTGTCGCGCCACAAATCCCTCGCCACAGCCGAGGTCGAGAACGCGCAGGCCAGCGAGGGGCTCCAGTTTCTGAAGCACGAAGGGCCGCGCCGTGAAGTCGCTCAACAGGAGTTTTTCGTTACGGGCCCACTGGGGCGAGGCGCTGTCGTAAATGGACTCTGTCGAGTCCGCTGCGTCAGCCATTTGGAGACCTCTGACATGATGGGAGCCAAGACATCTTTTTCTCCTGCGTGAATCGGTCTGTTGGGCATTATGTTGCCGAATACCAGTGCGAGAGGGTAGAACAATTCATCGACAATAGAACTCGACCGAGAGAAGCGCCGAGGGTCGAAATCCCAAGGGAATCCGAATCTGGCCGCCATCGTGGCCTGGCGCTCTTCGGGGCACGGTATCCAAATGGAGGCACGTTTGTTCGGAGTTTGGAGCGGGCTCTATTGCGCTAAGTTGAAAATTCATGACGGGCGAGTAATGGGGGGGTGAGTGATGGAGTCCAGGCGCCGATTGATCAGCGGCGGGCGAGTTTTTACTGGAGATCCCAAGATGCCCTGGGCGGAAGCCGCCGTGGTCGAGGGCGACCGTTTTACTTTCGTGGGCGAAGCGGAGAAAGCGGCTGCTTTCGCAGGGGCATCGGCCGAACACGTCGATTGTTCGGGGGGTCTGGTGCTTCCGGGTTTCGTGGATGGGCATGTCCACGTGGTGATGACGGGGGCCGCACTTTTAAAGGTGCAGCTCCGCGATGCGGTGAGTCTGGAAGAAATTCAGGAAAGAATTGGAGACTGGGCGACGCGGAACCCGGCTGCCCCTCGAGTACTGGCTACGGGCTGGGTCCACGGCGCGCTCGCGGGCTCTGCACCCACTCGTGAAATGCTCGACGAAATAGTGAGCGATCGACCGGTGTACCTTGACGCCTATGATTTGCACTCGTGTTGGGTGAACTCCGCCGCACTACAAGAATTGGGAATCACGAACTCGACGCCGGATCCGCCAGGCGGGCGGATCGTCCGGAACTCCGAAACCGGCCAAGCCTCGGGGCATCTGCTCGAAACGGTCGTACCTGAGAAGGTATGGCCTCTGATCAATCGAGTCAGCGAAGCTCAAGTGGATCGTCAGCTCCTGGCGGCGCTTGAGGTCTATGCCGCAGCTGGCATCACGAGTGTCGTGGATATGGCCCTGGAGGCATCCGCTCTGGCGGCCATGAAGCGCGCGGAAGCCAAGGGGGAACTGAGCATTCGGATCGTGGGGCACGTCATAATTCATCGCCGCCGCGATTCAAGTGCCGATCTCGCTCAAGTCGAAGAGGCTGCGCGGCTTGCTGCAGAATATGACAGCGACCGGCTGCGCGTCGCAGGAATCAAGATCATCGGCGATGGGACCATCGATGGCTGTACCGCGGCGCTGCTCGAGCCCTATAGCAACGGAGAGAACGCCGAGCCTATCTGGGATGCCGAGTCCATGAACCGTGTCGTTGTCGCGGCCGATGCGGCTGGCCTGCAAGTTGCGATTCATGCGATTGGGGATCGGACGATTCGCAACTCCATCGATGCGATTGAACTCGCGGCGAAGGTCAACGGGACGTCGGGCCGCCGGCATCGCATTGAGCACCTGGAGTACGCGGCTCAGGAAGACATTGAACGGCTGGCCGGTTTGGGGATTACCGCCTCGATGCAACCCATTCATGCTGATCCGCGTTTCCTGGTCAATTGGATCGCGATGCTTGGGGCCGAGCGGGCCCAGGAGGGCTTTGCGTGGCCTCGTTATATCGAGGCGGGAGCCACCTTGGCGCTCGGAACGGATGCCCCCACCGCACCCTTTGAGCCGATTCCCAATATGTATGTCGCTGCGACGCGTGCTTCGCCCTCAGACCCGTCGGTTGCGCCCCATCGCCCCGAGTGGGCACTGCCCCTGGAGGAGGCGATTCTTCATGGTACGCGGGAGTCGGCGTATGCGGCCTGGCTCGAGCACCTGACGGGCATGATTCAGGTGGGCCTGGCGGCGGACTTGGTGGTGCTTGACCGAGATGTGATCGAGGAAGGCTCCAAGGCGCTACTGGACGCGGGAGTTCGCTTGACGATGATGGGCGGTGAAGTGACATACTCGCCAACAGGAACCGGTAGCCTCTAGCCTCTGAGCGGGGATCTTTCGCCGGGTACCATGACGATGGGCTCGGGACTGGAGAACGACCCTTTGCGATTCCTGTTTGCCACGCAGATGACTAGAGGGCAGGGCGAGCAGAAGTTTTTTCCCTTCCCGGCAGGGGATGGAAGAATTGCGTAACCTCACCGACCATTCCTCATGGCGAAAGTTTTCAGCGAATGATTTCACATGTGAGCCGATCCGAAACTCGGGGGTGGGCACTGATTGCGGTCATCGCCCTGATGGGTTGCTCGATGGCTGAAGAAGATCCGGTCGGGGGCGTTCGGCCCATCGACTACGAGGCCATCGAAGCTCGACTTGAAGCGCGCGAGCCGCGGGGAAAAGTTTCTGATGCGTTTCCGAACATTTCCGTTACCGATCAGCACGGCCGCACTTATCGCTTTTTTGATGATCTTGTAAAGGACCGCTCAATCGCGGTGAACTTTATGTTCACCGAGTGCGCACTCGTGTGTCCGGGCACGACATCCAATTTGGCTCGTCTTCACACCGCTTTTGAGGGTGCCGTAGGCCGCGATATCACCTTTCTGTCGATTTCGCTCGACCCTGAGACCGATACCGAGGAGGCCTTACACGGCTATTGGGAGGCGTTCGGAAGCCATGAGGGTTGGCTCTATCTCAGGGGTGATTTCGAGGAAACGGAACTCCTGCGTCGGCGAATGGGGGTCTACGATCTGGATCCGGTGATCGACGCCGACAAGACCGAACACGCCGGCATCGTGACCTTCGGGAACGACGCCACCGATCGCTGGGCCGCACTTCCGGCGCTGTCCTCGATTCATGATCTCAAGGGGACCATCATCCGCTTCGCCCTCGCTGGGAGAAGGCAGAGCCCCAAGGCCCCTCGGCCCGCGTATGCTGAGGCGAACGAGTTGGCAGAGAGGGTTTACCCGGGTCGGGGCGTGATCCGGAGCATCGACTTGGAACGAAGTGAGGTCTCTCTTGAGCACGAAGCGATACCCGGGTTGATGCCTGGGATGACTATGACCTTTGCAGTCTCGCGTAAAATCGATCTGGATCGGTTCGTGGTCGAGAGCGACGTTTCTTTTGGGTTGGTCAATGAGCCTACCGGGTTTCGCGTTGTCGAGATGGTTACCCGGGATGGGGGTTCTACTCCTCAGCCCGAACCGGTGGTCTCTTCCCTTTCGGCTTCCGGCCGGCAAGACTACGCTCTCTACTGCGCCAGCTGTCACGGTGAGAAGGGCAACGGTGATGGCCCCCTGGCCGGGAGTCTGGACCCAAAGCCCGCGAGACATTCCGATGGCGAGTATATGAACCGACTTTCGGATGAGTATATGTTCCGAGTGATTCAGCAGGGTGGAACTGCAGTGGGGAAATCAGCAATGATGGCCGGATGGGGAGGAACTCTTTCGGAGAATCAGATCCACGGCTTGGTGGCGTTCATTCGCTCGCTCGCTGAGCCTCCCTACTCGCTCCAGCCTTCCCGCCAGCCGTAGTCGGAAAAGCGAGAACGGCTTTTCGGCCGGTGCGAAAAGACCGAATTTTACTCGGTCACTAAGCCGGACAATGCAGTGCGAGGAGACCCAGATGAGGCTAGATGGCAAGGTGGCAGTGGTCACCGGGGGCGCAAGCGGAATGGGGTTGGCGAGTGTGAAGCGCTTTCGCTCCGAAGGCGCCCGGGTAGTGATCGCCGATTATAACGGCGAGGCAGGTGAAGCCGCGTTGACCGAAGCCAAGTCCGCTGGATTCGGTGATGCAATTTCGTTCATTAGAACCGACGTTGCGAGCGAGGAAGATGTGATCGCCATGCTGGATCATGCCGTAGACCGGTTTGGCGGGTTGGATGTGGTCTTTAACAACGCTGGGGTCGGAGGCGCGATCGGCCCGCTTACCGAGACCTCGGTGGAGGATTGGGACTACACGTTTAACGTGCTGGCCAAAGGGGTGTTTCTCGGCATCAAACATGCCGCGAAGATTTTGCGAAAGCAGAACAGAGGCGGGTCCATCATTAACACCGCCTCGATCGCCGGTCTGAGTGGCGATGGCGGCCCTTTGGTTTACTCGGCTGCGAAGGCAGCGGTGATCAATCTCACCATGTCGGCGGCGGTGGAGTTGGCACCCGATTTGATTCGGGTCAACGCGATCTGCCCCGGGTTCATTGCCACCCCCCTTGCTGAGAGTGGAGACCCCGAAGGTACGCGAATCCAGTTCGCCAAAGCGCAACCCTGGCCGGAGTACGGCCAAGGTGATCACATTGCGGGTGCAGCCTTGTATTTTGCCAGCGATGATTCGTTGTTCGTGACGGGCGAAAAGCTCGTGGTGGACGGTGGACTTACGGCATCCGGACCGAAGCTCTCGGGGATGTTCCCTCGCACTTCCGCGCGCGATGCCAGAGTCTCTGGCGTAACCAAAGGCAGCACCGGCGCTCCCCCTGAGTTGCGCAGGCTATAAAACAAACTGAAGCGCCGGCACTCGAGGGCCAACGGAGGTCGTGAGGACGAGGATCCTCTGACTCGCAGTTGTTAGGAAAATGAGAGTGCCCTAGGTCCCCAAGCTCCGCCTCGCAACGTGCGGACGCTCATCGGTTTTGCGGGCGCACATTTTTCGAGTCGACCGTTGACGCCGAATCAGGCTGCATTCGCGTCAGCAGTCTGGCGAGTTGTGGGAGCTTTCGCTTGTGTTCGCGCACGAAAGGGTTGTCCATGTCCCAGACATATCCGGCCAGGACTGAGGTAATCATGCGGGTAATCGAATCCTTCGGATTGGGGGCGAATAAGACCGTGTGGAAGCTACCGTCGTACCAGGCTTCTACGAATGTGCGAAATGTGTCTATGCCGCGCATCATGTATTCGGAGTAGTCAGTAGCCCAATCCACCTCGTCTCCCGCAAGTTCTCGGATGATCAAGCTCGCGGCCCGCGCGCCGGATTCCATCGCCAAGGTGACTCCAGAGGAGAAGATAGGGTCGAGGAATTCGGTCGCGTTGCCGACCAGGCAGAAACCCTTGCCGTGAAGGCTCTTGACGGCCGTCGCATATCCATGAATTTCACCGGGCTCGATGACAAACTCGATCTCGGACAGAAACTCTGCGGCAACCGGATCGCCTGCGATGACGGCTCGCATGCGAGCCTTCGGATCGGTGGGGTAGGCGGCCAGCATTTCGGGCTCGGCGACAATTCCGACGGAAGTCTGGCCGTTGGAGAAAGGGATGATCCAGGTCCAGGCTCCTTCGGGATGGACGGTGACCCATGTGCGACCGTCTGCAGCTTCCTCGGGGCGACGGTCCCCCCGCACGTGGGCAAATAGGGCATGCCTAAGAGGCATGCCCGAAGGTTCATCAAGGTCTAGCAAGCGAGGTAGCACTCGGCCGTAGCCGCTCGCGTCAACGATAAAGCGCGTACGGATGTCCCGACTTTCTCCGTCGGGCCCTTGGACGCGAAGCGTCTGCACTGCGCCTGTTTCGACTGCAGTCACCGTGTTTTCAAATTGAAGGGATACGCCAGAGGCCCGGACTGCCTCGGCAAGGGTGTTGTCGAAATCCGCCCGGGGCATCTGCCAGGTGTAGGCCCAGCCGTTGGTGAACTGCTCATTGAAGTGAATTGCGCGTCGCTGGTCACCGACAACAAAGAGCGCGCCGGATTTCACCATGTAGGCCCGGTCCTTGATGCAATCGATCAGACCCGCCTGATCCAGGATATCGTTGCATCGAGGCAAAAGGCTCTCCCCGATGACGAATCGAGGAAATCGTGTGCGCTCGAAAATGCCCACTCTTAGACCGGCCTTGTTGAGCAACGCCGCAGCGACGCAGCCGCCAGGGCCGGCACCGATGATTGCGACATCGTGATCGACGGGAAGGGGCATAGCTAGCTATGTAATAGCATCCTGGTCCCGCTCAGTCGCAGGACCCAGACGGCGGGAAAACTGAGTGGGCCCCCTTCGTCGTGTCCACAGCTGCCCGTGAGCGCCCGCTTCACGTTGCGGGTTTTGATATTACGGTACTCGCCTCCGGGACAGATACCGTGGGCTACGAGGTGTTCTACCAGGCTGGACCAGCCGGTAAAGGCCCAGGGCCGCACGCCCACCCCTGGGACGAATCATTTTTCGCGACCGAGGGAACAGTCATTTGCGGCGTTGAAGATACGGAGATCGTTGCCGGAGTTGGCGACTTCGTTCACATCCCGGGTGGCAAGACCCATCAGTATCGATTCGGATCCCCGGGCGGCGATATGTTGTCGATTACTTCGCGAGGGAATGCTTCGAAGATGTATGAAGACTTCGATCGCTAGGGCTCGTGGGAGAACCCAGACCGCGAAAAACTCATCACTCTGGCCGCCAAACACGGGCAACGGGTAGTGGACTTCTTCGATCCGGAAGAGCGAAGATCCGGCCAGCGGAATATCTCTCCGATCAGTTGACCGCGGTCGGGCTACTGCGGCGCCGAAACCCAGTTGCGGGGCCCTCGCGGAGGTGCCGAAGCCGGAAGCCCTAGCGGTGAGTTGCTCCTTTTTTTCGCGTTGGGTGCGTCCTGACCGCGATGACTAAAGAAAATTTGTGGATCTGGTCACTTCGGCCCAATCGCTTGAATTCGCCGTCAATGGGCGATTTGGCCCACTCGATACCAGCATCCTCCGGCAGAATTTGCGTCCCGGGTAAGCAACTCGCCTGTTCGACTTCAAAAAATTTTAAGGTGGGGGTGTCATTCTTTCCACTTCGGATGCAGATGGATGGTGGTGCTCCCGCATGAAATGTGAAACGGGGAACACCTGAGCAGTACATGGGATGGGATGGGATGGGATGTTAGGCATACGCCTTTCAGTGATTGCACTGGCATTTTGCGCATGTGTTTCACTGGCCACAGAATCTACGGCGGTAGAAATTGACTGGGTCACTGTCTCAGGGCAAGGCAACGCCTGTGATCTGAAGCCGCAAGGCTGCTTTGGGAAGGTCGACTATGCGTATCGGGTTGGCAAATACGAAGTGACGAACGCGCAATACGCCGAGTTCTTGAACGCGGTGGCGAGTACGGATACTTATGGGCTCTACAGCGGAACCATGGGGTCGGGGATGGGCGGGATCGTTCGGACCGACTCACAATCGGGTTATTCCTACGCGGCCATCGTTGGCCGAGAAAGTAAGCCCGTCAACTTCGTTTCGTTTTACAACACCTTGAGGTTTTCCAATTGGCTACACAACGGACAGCCTGTTGGTTCTCAGGGAAATGCGACCACGGAGGATGGTGCATACTCGCTCACGAGTCTAGGAATGAACTTCAATCAGATCGGTAGAAACACAGATGCATCGGTGTTTCTGACCAGCGAAGACGAGTGGTACAAGGCCGCATTCTACGATGGTGTTACTCAGAGCTTTTTCGACTTTGCCTCGGAAAACGATTCTCAAATCGAATGCGCAGCTCCGAGTTCCGCGTTGGATAGTGCGAACTGTTTAGGTGCTCTGGGCGTGCCGAGCTTCGTGGGTGCGTATTTGAACTCCATCGGCCCAAATGGAACCTTCGACCAAACTGGAAACCTTTCCGAGTGGACAGAGTCGCGATATGGAAATTTTGGCCGGGTGGTAAGGGGTGGATCTTTTCGGACCGGTTCGATTTCGGCTCTATCCGCAAATAGCCGGAGTTCAAGCACAGCGAGTTTTCCCGGACAAGAATTCATCGGCTTTCGCGTGGCGAGCGTGATTCCTGAGCCGTCGACGGCGTTGCTGCTTGGCATGGGCCTCCTGGGACTGTCCGGCTGGGGTAGGCGCAATCGTCGGGACTATTCCTGAGGTGCACAGCTCATCATGACACGACTACGGTCGGCTGGGAGTCAGGATGCTGCGGGCGAGCGTATCGTTGCCCAGTACTCAATCGCCCGGGGTCAGCGGGCTTAGGGGTCTTCCTGTTTTTACCCGAAATTATGGATATGGAGCCTTGTCGAAGGGCTCCATCACCATCCCATTCTCGAGCCGTACCGAACGATCTACTTCGAGGACCCTCGGCTTCGTTGAAGCAGTGATCCGGGACTTCGCCGTGCGCATTGTGAATATCGCCAATTTCTGAAAGACTGTACGCTTGCGTTGGCTCTAGAGCGAATAGTCTGACAAACCGTGACAATCATTTCCTAGGCATGGCCGAAGAAACTAAAAACCTGCTTTCTGATGTTCAAGTCGTACTCCTGCGGCCAAGGTGGGCGCGCAACCTAGGCTCTGTCGCGCGCGCGATGAAGAATTTTGGACTCCGGAATTTGATCCTGGTCGATTCGAAGATCGGGTCTTGGAATGATGCGTACCAGATGGCGGTGCATGCCGGCGATGTCTTGGAAAATGCGACGACCATGAACCTCACGGAAGCGCTGGCACCCGCGACATGGATCGTAGGAACCACCAATAAGCCACCACCGGGTACCTTGATGATGACGCCACGCGAGGTGGCTGAAGAGGCGGCTGTGCGGGGCGCCCCAACACTTCTGTTCGGGGGAGAGATTCATGGGCTCGATCCTGCCGAACTGCTTCGCTGCCACGTTGTTTCCACTGTGCCTGCTGCTCCCGAGCAATCTTCGCTGAATCTCGCGCAGGCGGTTTGTGTCTACGGAGCCGAGCTCTTTTTCGCCCATGGGTTTGCAGCGCAGAGGAGCGCCCAGAAGGAGTGCGAGGAGAGGGCACCGATCGCGTCAACCGAAATGCTTCAGCGTGTTGAGGACTCGCTGCAGCGATTGCTTGAAAAATCGGCCTGGAGCAAGGCCGATCGCCCCAAGAACTCCATTGCGGCGCTCATGCAGCCATTTTACCGTGCCCAGTTGACAGAAAAAGAAGCGCGCGCGTGGCTCGTCGCGCTCGGCAAATGTCTTCCTCGCTGACGGACAGCCATAATCCGCTAATCCGCGAGGCGGCGTGGGTGGGAGCGGGTTTACTGGCGAGTCGAGTGCGCTCGTTGAAGAGAGCGTTCGTCCGGATAGGTCAGAGCCTAGAACAGATCTTCGAATTGTTTTGGGCTGAATGGGCTAACGGCGTCTGCTTCGGGTTATGCCCAGTCCGAAAAGTCCGAGTCCCAGAAGGACCGCTGTGTTGGGTTC
>DUCH01000177.1 GCA_012959865.1 Myxococcales bacterium
CGCTCGGCCTCGGCGCGCTTCTCGTATTCCGCAGTTTCCTCTGGGGAGAGCGTGTCCGCCCAACGGCCGATGGCTTTCCATTGCCTCGGCGCTAATCTGAGGTTTCCGGCGGGCCGAACTGACCGGAAAATCCATTGGGAGAAGGTCATCATGAATCGAGTCGCTCTATCCGCTGTCTTGCTGGTTCTGGCCCTTTCAACCTCAGGCTGTTTGGTGCTGACCGCCGGGACTGCAGGCGTGGTCGGGTATCAAATGGGCAAGAATGACCAACCCGTGGGCGACCAGGTCGACGACGCTGCGATCACCACGGTGGTCAAGGCGAATCTCCTGACGGCGCCTGATGTCGATTCCTTGCGCGTTCACGTCACCACGCTCGACGGCGTCGTCACCCTGGATGGCAGTCTGTCGGACGAGGCAATGATCGAGCGTGCCGTGCGAGCTGCCCGAGACGCCGACGGCGCCCGGTCCGTGGTTTCGAAGCTCACCCTCATTCCTGGCGATTGACCTGCGAGGAGTGCGCCTCGTAGCTGAGAACAAGTTGCGCAGTGCGGCGGCGGCTTTGCTCCTGCTGCTCTTGCCTGGTTGCGGAGGGGATAGGACATTCAAGCTGGCTTTTGGCACAACGTCCGAGCCTGGGCGCTATCTTAAGTCGCTATGGGGAGCCCCGCGGCGGGCCGGACTAGAAAACACATGTATTGCTGATGATTAGTCGAGCTACCTGAGTAGAACGAGTATCACGGTTTACATCGCGCGGCGGTATGGCGGTGTCCGTATTGACGATTGGTTCAATACACGGATCCAAGGTTGATCAGCGCCTTGCTACTTCTACTATCTTTCTCCTTCTCAACTACGAGGAAAGCAACGCATGGAACTGCTTACGATTGGCCTGGTCCTGCTGGTATTGGTCGGCCTGGTTGCCGTCGTCATAATTCTCCGCCGCCAGCAGTCCGCGGCTGATCTGCCAAGTCGAGTCGCGACACTAACAGCCGAACTGAGTGCGAAGTCGGATCAGATTCTCCGGCTGGAGAGGGACGCCGAAGCTCATCGCGAGGATCAGAACGAGCGACGCAACGAGAAGGCCAAGGCCGAAACGGATCTCGCCACTGCAGTTCAGGCTCTGAAGCACGCAAAGGAGGATGCCGCGAAACAGGCCGACGTCCTCACTACCCAGTTTCGGGCGCTGTCTGCCGAGATGCTCGAGAAGCACGGGACGACCCTCAAATCCCAGAACAAGGAGCAGATCGAGGGCATACTCAAACCGCTCCGGGAGAAGATCGTCGATTTCGAGCGAGGGCTTTCTAATCGCCACACCCAAGCTTCTGAGCAGAATGCTGCATTGAAGGAGCAGTTGGCGCAGCTCGGCAAGCTGAACCAGGCAATGGTCGACGAAGCCAGCAACTTGACGCGGGCGCTGAAGGGCGAAGCCCAGACTCAAGGAGCGTGGGGTGAAATGATTCTGGAGACGATCCTTCAGAAAACTGGGCTGCATGAAGGGATCGAGTACGACACCCAAGTGAGTGTGACAGACCCAGAGGGTCGCCGGCTCCGACCTGATGTCGTCGTCAATCTCCCCGATGGTGAGCGAATTGTTGTTGATTCTAAGGTGTCGCTCACAGCATTCGAGAAGTTCGTAAATTCGGATGATGAGGAGGAGAAAAAGGCGGCGCTCGCAGCGCATGTGACGTCGTTGCGCAGTCATGTTGACGAACTTGCGGGCAAGGATTACACGGGAGCCGTTGGGAGCCGACTTGACTACGTCATTATGTTTATTCCTATCGAAGGAGCACTCGCGGTGGCATTGAGCGGGGATATGGAACTAGCGGGAAAGGCGATCGAGCGAAACGTGGCGATTGCGACTCCAACAACATTGATGGCAGTGTTGAAAACTGTCTCCGCCATGTGGAGAATCGAGCGACAACACCGAAACGCGGAAGAAATTGCGAAGCGGGCGGGGCTGCTTTACGACAAGTTCGTTGGATTCGTTGAGTCGCTGGAAGGGGTCGGCCAGAGGATTCAGCAGGCGCAGGCAGCGTACGATACCGCGCACGACCGGCTTGTTTCGGGATCCGGAAATTTGGTAAGGCAAGTCGAGACGATCAAGGTACTCGGTGCGAAGACCAAGAAGGCGCTGCCGAGTGACCTTGTTGCGGCGGCGGGAACAATCGAAGAAGTGGGGTCGGCGGCCGTCGAGTTGGTTGAGGGGGCCGAGCATGAGTGACTGACACCGACCATCTCCGCGATATTGACGCTGTGGCCGCCCTCGGAGTACCAACGGAACACGTTTGAGTCTTGGGCCGAGTTGAGAACGGTTGATACCGTCTAACAGAGGCACGATGAAGTTGAAGAGGAGGGACGACGTGCGCAAACCCCGCTATCTCACCAAGTCGCGATTCAAACTTGCGCTCGAATGCCCAGCGAAACTGTTCTACACGGGAAAGGAAGGCTACGTAAATTCGAAGGCGGAGGACTCGTTCCTTGAAGCCCTGGCTGATGGTGGAATCCAAGTCGGCGAGTTGGCCAAGAAATACTATCCCGCTGGAGTGGATGTCAGCTCATTGGGATACGACGAGTCCCTTTCCGAAACCAACGAGCTTCTGGAGCGTGACAATGTCGTGATCTTCGAAGCGGCGATTAAGTTCGAAAATCTGTTTATCCGAGTGGATGTTCTTGAAAAGCAGGGCAATCGAATATCCCTCTTTGAGGTGAAGTCCAAATCGTATGAGCCGGCCGATGACAGTTTTTTCGGAGCCCGCGGTAAAATCTCAGCAGCATGGCGACCCTATCTCGAGGACGTTGCATTTCAGAAGCACGTGGTTTCGAGCGCGTTTCCGAACTGGACGGCCACGGCCCACCTAACACTGATTGACAAGTCAAGTAGTTGTCCCAGCGATGCCCTGAATCAGAAGTTCAGATTGCATACCGAAAAGAATGGCCGCAAACGGATATTGTCGACGCCCTTGACCGAAGGTGAAATCTCCGAGCGAATCTTGGTGGATATCAACGTAGATGAGGCCTGCAACGAGATCTACGACACCTTGACTGATGTGGCGGATACAAACTATGCCTCCAAAGTGGATCGCCTGTCTCAAGCGTATGCCAACGATCTCAAGATCCCATCCGTCGTAACTTCGGCATGCAAAAAGTGCGAGTTCTTTGCAAGCGACGCCGATCTCAATGACGGCCTCAAGTGCGGAAAGTCCGAGTGCTGGGGCGAAGCCCTAGGTTGGACCCCCGATCAGGTCCGCGAGCCCACGGTGCTAGACATCCACAATTTTAGAAACAAGGACAAGTTGATCGAAAAGGGCGTCATCCGAATGTCGGACGTCGTCGAGGAAGATATAGGGCCTAATGGCGAAAAAAGAGCTGGGCTTTCAAATAGCGAACGCCAGTGGCTACAGGTAAAGAAAATGCAAGACGGAGATGACACGCCGTGGATCGATCGAGAAAATTTGTCCAACGAAATAGTCGGCTGGAGGTTCCCGCTACACTTCATTGACTTTGAAACGGCCAACGTAGCTATTCCCTTCAACAAAGGTCGGCGACCTTACGAGGGGATAGCCTTTCAATTTTCCCATCACCGAATCGAGTCTGATGGACACATCGAGCATGTGGACGAATTCCTTGACGCCTCGCCCAGCCACTTCCCCAACTACGATTTCGTAAGAGCATTAAGAACCGCGTTAGCAGGTGATGACGGAACCATTTTCAGATACGCGGACCACGAGAATACATTTCTGAATCACATCTACCGACAGTTGAGAGCCGACAACGCAGATATTTCCGATCGCGATGAGCTGTGTGACTTCATTCAGCTGATCACCAAATCAGGCCGCAGCAGTGCGGAAAAGTGGGAAGGGCGTCGTAGTATGGTCGACCTTTGCGATGTGGTGAAACGCTTCTACTTCGATCCGAGAACTCGCGGATCATCCTCAATCAAAGCTGTTTTGCCAGCAATACTCGGTAGGTCAGAACTATTGCAAAAAAGGTACTCCCGGCCGGTCTATGGCACTACCGAGATGCGCAGTAAGAATTTTCTGGAGATGACGTGGGTGGTGTTTGATGAGGGAACACTGAGTGACCCATATGCGCTATTGCCGCCAGTGTTCGAAGATGTGTCTGATCGGGATATGCTTTTGCTTAGTCAAGCTGGCGATGAGTTGCACGAGGGCGGGGCGGCAATGACCGCCTATGCCAGATTGCAGTTCGAGGAAATGAGAAGTGGCGAGCGGAAGGCAATTGAAACTGCATTATTGAAGTACTGTGAGCTGGATACGCTGGCTATGGTTATGGTGTATGAAGGATTGAGAGATATGGCGGGGCGTATACCGCCTGCAGAATCGGAAATCCAGAGGCATCTAAGCTAAGAGACACATTGCTGGGGGGGATAGGACATTCAAGCTGGGTTCTGACACAATGTCCGAGTATGGGCGTTATGTTAAATCCCTAGGGGATCCCGTGACGGGCTCGCCGCGTCGGCAACAGGGACTTCAAAAGAGTGTGTCGAAGCGATCAAGGGACAGCTCGGCTTGGGCTGCGATGGCGTGATCTTGCACGGCGCGACGCCTGAAGAACTCAAGCCCATCGTCGCTGCCTACGCGGCGGAAACATCGCACTAGCGGTGGGTCGCATCCGTGCCGGCGACGTCGCACTCCCAACGAACTGAACGAAACAATCAAAGCGACTAGAGAGGAAGTCAACCGCGCCCGAACTCCCCGGCCAGAAGCCAGCTTGAATGTCCTATCCCCGGTCGTCCGCGAAAACCGGTCTCCCGCGCGTCAGGCAAGAGCGATCACCGCACCAATCAGATCAGCTCTCGAATAGGGCTTGCGCAGAACGGGAACTTTCCACTCGGGCGATAGGCCCTCCTCGGAGGCTTCCGGGGATTC
>DUCH01000178.1 GCA_012959865.1 Myxococcales bacterium
GACAGCAGCCCAAGCTTGGCAGCGCCATTCTGATCCACGGCAACTTGAACGAGCCAGCCGGGGTGAAGCTCATGCTCGAGTGGGTGGCACGCCAGAAGCAGGACAGCATCTACTTCCTGCCACTGGAGTCCATCGCCGGAACGGGTCGCGATCGGTAAGGCAAGTTCAAGGGCGAACCGCTAGGCCGTGACGGGCATGTCTTCCTCAGCTGTTGAGGACCCTGGAGAATGCCCGCGGCGTGCTGCTCGTGCGAGCGCAGGCGGAGAACCCCGATTTCGTTGCACGGCTCTACCTAGAACGCCCGCGACGAGCGGGGATCAGGTCCTACCCGCGATCCGACACGACACACCGCTGGCTTCTGTCCCGTCACGGGATCCCCTAGAGATTTAACATAACGCCCATACCCGGGCATTTTGCCAGAAGACAGCTTATATGTCCTATCCTCCGACGCAGCTAGAAAGCTTGCGCTTTTTCACGCGAATCCCGCCCACGCGCGTAGGAAGGACAAGCCGGGGGAAGAGGCTCGAGCGCGTGCGAACGCAGACGACGCAAACATAGGAGATCCAGATGGAACCCGATTCCCGAAGAGGAACCCTCAAACGTCGGGGCTTCATGGGGTTGATGGCCGGGCTCGCGGTCGGTGGCCGCACGCTCGTCGAAGCGCGCGATGCACGTGCCGCGGTCTATGCCGCGCGACGCGCCAGCGGGAACACGACCAGCTGGCCCGAGACCCCGAAGCGCACGCTCGGTCGTACGGGGTTCGAAGCGGGTCGCTTGATCTTCGGTTGCGGGGCGTCGCTCATGTTCCGTTCCCGCGATGCGTTGCTCAACGCCGCCTTCGACGCGGGCGTCAACGTTTTCGACGTGGGCTACGCGGGCTACTACTGGAACGCCGAGCAGAATCTCGCACCCTTCGTCGCGCAGAAGCGCGACGAGATCTTCCTCATCTCGAAGGCGCGCGCGGAAGTCGAAGATCTCGGGGATCACGACGCCGTGACGCCCGCGCAAGCCAAAGCCGCCTCCAAGGCCTGGCTCGCCGAACTCGACAAAAGCCTTGTCGGGCTCGGTGTCGATCACGTCGATGCCTACTACCAGATGGCGGCCTACAACACCTCACTCCTCGTGAGCGACGAGATGCTGAAGGCGATGGAAGCCGCAAAGCTTGCGGGCAAGACGCGCTTTGTCGGTCTGAGCACCCATCGCAATGCCGAAGCGGTGCTGCGCACCGCAATCGAAAACCGTCACTTCGACCTCGCGATGCTCGGCGTGACACCCGCCGGTTGGTACGACTGGGAAAACCGCGCCGTCCTCGCAGGCTCCAAGACCATGGCGGATCTTCGCCCCCTCTTCGATGAGGCCCGCGCAGCGGGCATCGGCTTGATCGGCATGAAGGCCGCTCGACACCTCGATGGCCTCCCGTTGCTCGGTTGGTGGAAGAAACCCGATGCCTTCGATGACGTGTACGACGAAGGGCTCAAGAACGCCGACCTCTCGCCGTACCAGAAGACGTACGCCTACGTCCTCGAGCACGGCCTCGACGCAGTCAACGCCGACATGTCCGAGATGCTCCACCTGCAGGAGAACACGCTCGCGGCTTCGAGGTCGAAGACGTACTTCGTCTAGTCGAGCGAAAGTGCAAGCGCCCGACCACTCCACTCGAGAAGCCCCGTGACGGGACCCCGGTAGGGATTTAACATAACGCCCATACCCGGACGTTGGGCCAGAACCCAGCTTGAATGTCCTATCCCCGTGTAGAATGGGTCTTTGGAATTCCTATCCGCCCCCAGCAGCTTCGCATCTGGCGAAGGAGGTGTACCCATGTCGAAAATGGTGATCGAAAAGGGCTATTTCAAAAGCCACGGTGAGGTCATGGAAGATGTCCGCGACTCGGGCTACTGGCCGACGACCTACATCTCGAACAAATCTCCCGAACTGCCGATCCACTACCACGATCACGACATCATCGGTTACGTCATGGAGGGCGAGACCTATCTGCTCGATGAGAACGGCGAGCAGGTCTCTGTCGGCCCCGGGGACCGACTCGTCATCCCGAAGGGGGCGTGGCACGCCGAAGGTGAAGTCACGGACAGAGTCGTCTACATCGTCTCGCTCCGCGACCCTGTCCCCCTGATCGAGGGAATCCTGCCACGCGAGCCCAAGGGGCCCTTTCCTTCCTTCGACTGATCGCCGCCGGCGGACCCAAGCCTGCCATCGAGAGCCCCTGTGTCCCCTCTTTGCCTTGGACTGGACATGGCCCCCGCCTACGCGATTGGCTCACTCGCCCGCCACGCGCTCCCCTAGGGATTTAACATAACGCCCAGGCTCGAACGTTGTGCCAGAAGCCAGCTTGAATGTCCTATACCCTCCCATCGAGCCCGGGGGATGGAGAGGAAATATGTCCGAAGCGCAACTCGCAGAAGCAAGAACAACCAAGACGCCGGTTGCCGGTTGGTACGGCCTCGAGCCGGAAGACGATGCGCAGATCGAAGATCCCTATCCGCTGTTCAAGGCGCTGCGGGAAACACAACCCGTCAACTTGACGCCGGAAGGCGGCTGGCGGATGACGCGCTACGACGATATCCAGCAGCTCTTGCGCCGTAGCCGGTCTGGGATGCGACTAACAAACGGACGCATTCCAGGGCAGACCGACGATATTCCCGGTGCCGGTATCTTCATGTTGATGCAGGATCCGCCGACCCATACGCGACTTCGAAAATTGGTGAAGAAGGCTTTCACGCCGCGCGCGATCGAGGCCTGGCGTCCACGGATCGAGAAAATCACGGACGAGCTGCTCGATCAGGTCGCCGGCCAGGGTGAGATGGACCTGATTACCGATCTTGCTCGGCCCGTTCCCGCGACACTGATCTGCGAACTATTGGGCGTGCCCAGCGAGGATCAGGGCGACTTCACTCAATGGACTGCGGACGCGACGCATGGTCTGCTCACACTTCGAGGCCTCGGGGACGAGGCCATGCAGAAGCGTGTCGAAGTGGCGTCCATTTCGCTGCTGGGGTATTTCAACGATCTCATCACGAAGCGTCGGCTCGACCCGGGCGATGATCTGCTCAGCGTCTTGATCTCGGCGGAAGAGGACGGCGACAAGCTCGATCCCCTCGAGCTGCTCTCCCAATCGATCGGACTCCTGATCGCAGGATTCGAGACTACGATCGGGCTGATCGGTAATGGCCTGACGACCCTGATTCGGCATCCCGAGGAGCTTGAGAAGCTGCGCGCCAGCCCGGATCTCGCGCCGAGTACCGTCGAGGAATGTCTACGCTATTCCGGGCCTATCCTGGCCACGATTCGAATTCTTCATGAGCCCGCGGTGTTCGGGGATTTCGAGCTTCCAACGGACGCGGAGGTGGTGGCGTTCCTGGCCGCCGGCAACCGTGACCCCGAGGCCTTCGAGGATCCCGAGCGATTCGATATTGCTCGCTACGCTTCGGGTCGCGATACGGCGCCTCATCTTTCGTTCGGGGGTGGCGTTCATTTCTGTCTGGGCGCTCATCTCGCTCGTCTCGAGAGCGAGATCGCAATTCGTCGAATCGTGGAGCGCTTCGATCAGATGACGCTCGTGAACGAGACGACGGAATGGGGTCGCTCACTCTTTCGGGTGCCCGGTCGGATCCCCATTACCTTCCGCGAAGTGAACTAACACGGTCCGCGTGGTTGGTCGACCGACGCGCAGTAGACCGCAAGACCCGCCGGAATTCAGCGACGCTCATCCGCTGAGATCACTTTGTCTCGGGACCATTGGTCGATCTCATCCGAGGAGGAGTCGAGCCAGCGGGGGGGATAGGACATTCAAGCTGCATTCTGGCATAACGTTCGAGCCTGGGCGCTATGTTAAATCCCTAGGGGAGCCCCGTGACGGGGAAAAATATTGCGCGGGCCCCTCGTGCTCGCGTCGCAACTTCCGACTACATCCTAACGCCAGAATCGGAGACAATAATGCTTCGTAACCGACCTCCCCATACTCTCCGCCCTTTCCCCATTTGGCTAGTCATCAGCGGGCTCATGGCTCTGGTTGCTTGTCTTTTTCCGTCGACGGCAAGTTCTGATGATTGGTCCATGGAAGTCACCGTCGACAACCAGTACGACATCTATTTCGGGAGTTCAACGATCGTTCCAACCTACGTGGGCGGTGATCTAAACTGGCCCGCTTCGGAAACCTGGTCAATCACAGGTATTTCCTCGACAGCGTATCTCTATGTGGCGACGGCATCTGACTGGACTTCTGCCCAGGGATTCCTCGGATCCTTCACGAACCTGACCACCGGTACCGTCATCAATACCACCACGGATCCGAATCTATTTCTCACATTTGCGAGCAACCCCTGGGAAGTCTTTCCCGCCGGGCAGTACCTCGCCGCTCTGAACACGATCAACCCTTCAATTCCTACCGGGTGGCCAGCGAGTACCATGCCCTCGCAACCCCAGGTCGAAACCGCCGTCGCATATGCGAGTGCCAACGATCTCTGGGTTCCTGTCTCATCGGCTCCGAACTACCACAATTCGGACACGCCAGCTCCGTGGAACTTCTTTTTCGTCAGTATCCCCGGGCAAGCCGAGTGGATATGGCACGACACCGGACAAGGCTCTAGCTCGCCGTACCCCAGCCCCTTCGATGGCTACAACCACGACGAGTTCCTCGTCTTTCGCGTGCCTGGTCGCCAACCCGTCGAGCGCAACCACCACAAGGTTTACCAGGTATTCGATATTCCCTTTGCTCGACGCGTCGAATTGCTGGACCAATTCCGAAATGAACCTCTGGACGTCGTGGCCGGGGCTCTGGACCTCTTTGCCAATCCCGTCGACAAGAACAGCGAGGGAATAGAGCGACCCAAAGAACATCAAAACTGGTATCGCCTCCTACCCA
>DUCH01000179.1 GCA_012959865.1 Myxococcales bacterium
CTCCCCTACCTTTCCGGAGAAAGAACCCCTCACAATGACCCCAACGCCACTGGCGTCTTCGCCGGGCTGACCCATGACACCAGCCGCGCGCAATTGGGACGGGCCGTGCTCGAGGGCGTCGCCTTCGCGCTTGCCGACGGCCAGGCGGCGCTGGTCGAATCGGGCACACATATCCATGAGATCAACGTGCTCGGCGGCGGCGCCCAGAGTCCTCTCTGGGGCAAAATTCTTGCCGCCGCCCTCGGACAGCCTCTGATCTACCGCAGCGGGAGCCATGTGGGCCCGGCTCTCGGCGCCGCCCGCCTGGCTCGGCTCTCGCTGGGCGATGAAACCCCCGAGGACGTCTGCCCGAAGCCCCCGGTGGCCCATGTGGCCGAACCCGAACCCGCACTTGTCTCGCACTATGCTCACCGCAAAGAGGCGTATCGCCGACTCTACGCGACCCTCCGAGGAGAGAATTGATGCCCGAGCCGTTCTTCCCCGATATTGATTCGGTCCCCTATGAGGGCCCCCAGAGCCGCAATCCCCTGGCTTTTCGCTTCTACGAGCGCGACCGCATGGTCTTGGGGCGGCGCATGGAAGACCACTTGCGCCCGGCCGTTTGCTACTGGCACACGTTTTCCTGGCCCGGGGACGACGTCTTCGGAGAGGGTACATTTGGCCGACCCTGGATGGAGCCAGGCGATCCCATGACACGGGCTCGAGAAAAAATGGCGGTGGCCTTCGAATTTCTAACCAAACTCGGTGTCCCCTTCTTCTGTTTTCACGATCGCGATGTCGCTCCCGAGGGCAAAACATTCCAGGAAAGTGCCAACAACTTCGCGATCCTTCTCGACGATCTTGAGCGCACCATGGCTGAAACCGGAGTCCGGCTGCTGTGGGGCACAGCGAACCTCTTCGGCCATCCCCGCTACGCGGCCGGAGCCGCGACCAACCCCGATCCCCAAGTATTCGCGTGCGCAGCAGCCCAGGTGCAGCAAGCCCTCGAGGCGACTCATCGGCTCGGCGGCGAGAACTATGTGTTGTGGGGCGGCCGCGAAGGTTACGAAACCCTGCTGAACACCGATCTTGCCCGAGAGTCCGACCAGATGGGGCGCTTCATGCAGCTCGTCGTAGACCACAAACATCGGATCGGCTTCGAGGGCACTCTCTTGATCGAGCCCAAGCCCCATGAGCCGACCCAGCACCAATACGACCACGACGTCGCAGCCGTACACGCTTTTCTGCAGAAATACGACCTCGAATCAGAAATTCGTCTGAACATCGAGGTCAACCACGCCACCCTCGCCGGCCACAGTTTCCACCACGAGATCGCTGTCGCCCTGGCGAACAACCTGTTCGGAAGCGTGGATGCCAACCGGGGTGATCCACAACTCGGCTGGGATACCGATCAGTTTCCCAACAGTGCCGACGAAATGTCGCTGGCGCTCTTTGAGATCCTCAAGGCTGGGGGACTCACCACCGGGGGATTCAATTTCGATGCAAAGCTTCGGCGCCAGAGCATGGATCCCTCTGATTTATTTCACGCGCATATCGGTGGTCTCGACACCCTCGCTCAGGCGCTGGAGGCCGCCGCCCGGATGCTTGAGGACGGCCAGCTTCAGCGCCGGGTCGCTGAACGGTATAGAGGTTGGGAAGGCGAGCTGGGGCGCGAAATTTTGACCGGCAAGCACGCCCTCGCGGATCTCGGCAAGCTCGTTCACGCCCAGGGAATCAACCCCCGAGCGACTTCGGGAAGTCAGGAGCAACTCGAGAATCTGGTTCGCTCTTATCGCTAGCAACATCCAGAGCAGGCTGTTGGGCGATGGGGCGGAGTTAAAGGAGTACTGCATGACCGATTTTCTCCAGAAAATACAATTGGGCGCGACGGGCCTGAAGGTCAGTCGACTGGGCATCGGATCGAGTTTCGGTGCGTCAGCCCGAGTCATCGAGGATGCCTTTCACCGAGGAATCAATTATCTGTACTGGGGGACGATTCGTCGGCCCGCGTTTGGCAAAGCGATTCGTAATTTGGCGAGGACCCACCGCGACGAGATGGTCCTGACCGTACAGTCCTATTCGCGTGTGCCCGCGCTCATGGTTCCCTCGGTCGAAATGGCGCTTCGCCGTGCGGGGGTCGACTATTTCGACTTTCTCCTGTTGGGTGCTCGAAACGAGATCCCCAGCGAAGACTACGTCGAGGTTTTCGAGCGTCTGCGCGAGCAAGGGAAAATCCGATTTCTCGCCCTCAGCAGCCACAATCGGCCGCTCCTCCCCAACCTCCTCGATGCCTATGCGGAAGAGCGGAGCCCCTACGAATTCCTGATGCTCCGTTACAACGCCGTACATCGGGGGGCCGAGACTGACGTTTTTCCGTTTATTCCTGACCAGCCCAAGCCTGGCATCATCGCCTACACGGCCACGCGCTGGGGGCACCTCCTCGATCCGAAGAAGATGCCTCCCGGACAGAAGCCGGTGGCCGCTCGAGATTGCTACCGCTTCGCGCTCTCGCACCCCGCAGTGGATATGGTGCTCTGCGGTCCAGCCAATGGCGAAGAAATGAACCAGGCCATCTCTGCCCTGGAGACCGGCCCCCTAGACGAAGAGGAACGTGAGCGAATCGAATCAATCGGCGACTGGATATATGGAAACTTCCGGCCGCAATTCAGCGATGCAGGGGATGCCAATACGAGCCCAGAGGGAACCGCCGCGAGGTAACCGAACGAAAGACGAGGATACCCCCCCAGACCCATCGCGATCCCAATAGGGCCAGAGATTTCCTGCGGCGTGTAACCAACCTCTTCGCCAAATCGGGCGGCATTGGCGTTCCATCCAGTCCCGAGGCCAAAACGATCCCCATGGCCAGCGCCAGTCCCCAGAAGCCACGACCCCGCAAGATGGTTGGAGCCGTCCAGGCCAAGCGTCACAGCCTACGCCAAGAAGGCGACAGCAACGATACGCCAGCCGTAATATATCCTCGCCATCGCAATTACCCTAGCAGGGAGCTGAACCCTGACCGCGGGAAAGACCCATTCGTAAGTCAGATCCCATTCTCTATGCTCTTCGGGTGCTCGGGCTCCCCCTACTTATGAGAACAACCCTGGTCGCGATACTGTTGATTTCCGGTACGGCCCGAGGAGCTGAGGGAGTCCCCGGACTGAACGATGTGCCGCTTTCGCAACTGCTCGAAGTTCTTGTTGTCGATCGACAGATTCTCGCATTCGACGCCCGGGCCGGGGGACAGATTCGAAAGGACCTCCGTCTGGACGAACGAGTCCTATGGCATGGGACTCAGGGCGAGGTAGGCGTAGTGCTCACCGATCAGCGGATTCTCGCCATCAATGTCGGCTCTCAGGCGTGGCGGGTCGTCAAACTCCAGCTCGGCGAAGTCGTCCCTCAAAAAGCATTGCTGGGCGACCGGGTCGTCCTTGTCGTCACCGGCCGACGCGCCATCGGCTTCGGGGGGCAACCCTTCAGTCTGTCGGTGAAACCGCTGGGAATCAAGGAGGTCATCCTTGCCCAGCGAGTGGGAGAAAACGTAGCCGTAGTCGTCACCAACCGTCGCGCGATGGGGCTCTCTCCCCATCTCGCCGGCTTCGCTGAAATCGCTCTGTGGATCCGGGAGACGGTTGAATCGGTGAACGCCGCGGCAAACCTCGCCACTCTACGAAGCGACCGCAGGGTTTTGATATTCAGAGCCTCAACTCGTTCTTGGGAGGCACGACGGCTCAATCTCCCTGCGAATTCCCGCTCTGAATCGCCCTCGCCGTCTTTTTCGCCGTCGCCCTCTCCGTCGTCTCCGTCCTCTTTCCCAGCCTTTCCCCCGAATCTTACTTCGCCGCCGATCCGCGACTAGAGAATTCCCTGGGGTCTCCCCTCCGATCAGTCAGGCATCCTGGCAGTTACGCGAATTTCGACCAGGGCGCCCGGTAAAGCGAGTTCTGTCGTGCCCACCGCGGTCCATGCGGGATACGGCTCTTTGATGAACGAACTCCTCACCCTGGAAAAAACGCCCATGTGCTCATGCATCGCTATGTGAAATGTCGTCATCTCGGTGATATCTGAAAACTCCGCTCCCGCTTCCGAGAGCACTTCGCCGATCGCTTCAAAAGCCAGGGTAAACTGAACTTCGGGGTCCTTGGGCACCGATCCATCGGGGTTCATCCCAATCACCCCTGAGCAGCGAAGGTTCTGACCATCGACAACGCCCGGGGCAAAATGAAAGTTGTCGTAAAGGGCCTTCTGCGATGTGGGAATGATTCGCCGATTCATACTTTCTCCTTTTCGCTATAACGAGATTGATACAAGAGATTTCAGCGGCCCACTATAGCGACTGAAACATCAAACTTTCAGTCGACGTCTTACCGGCCAAAATTCGAAGTCCCGGTCACTTCCATCCATAGGCCAACCGATCCGCGATGGCTACTTTTTTGAATAAGCCCCACAGGATGAGCTGTAATCCCCGACCGACACGGTCCCAGTCAAAGGAAACTTCTTCCCAGAATTGTGGCAAAAGGTGGCCCGCGCGTTCAATGGGTCCGGCTACAAGTTGCGGGAAGAATGAGACATAGAGAGCAAATCGACCAAAATGACCTTCCGCACGGAGCTGGCCCCGATACACGTCGATCGTGTAGGAGAGCGTCTGAAAAGTATAGAAGGAGATGCCGACGGGTAGCAGCAGCCCTTCGCCAGCCGCAAACATCCAGCCTGCGACGTCGGCGGATAGAAATTGAAGATTCTCGACAAAGAACCCCCAGTACTTGAACCCAAAGAGTAGACCCAGGCTGACGACCAGGCTAAGCAGCAAGACCCATCGGCGCGCCTCCGCTGAAGCTTTCTCCTGCAGCTTCAAGCCGGCCCAATAGTTGACGATTGTGACCGTCAAGATCAGCA